>CAZLZF010000055.1:0-4215 GCA_964563945.1 Candidatus Woesearchaeota archaeon | reverse complement strand
TTTACGAGCGTAGGAGGAATCGAACCTCCATCAGCGGGGCCGAAACCCGATATCCTATCCGTTGAACGATACGCCCATTAAAGAACATAGCAAATTAAGATTTATTAATTATTCGGAAAGCCTATTTTAAATTTTTTTCCAAAACTTCTTTAGCAGTTTTATAATCTGCTCTCTTATTTGTTGCTTGCATTAATTTTCCAATTAAAAAATTTATTGACCGTTCTTCTCCATTTTTATAATCACTAACTGCTTTTTCATTTTCCAAAATAATTTTTTTAGCGATCTCTTCTATTTGAGAAAAATCAGAGATGCTCTCTTTATTTTTTATTTCTTCAGTAGGATCAAAAGAATTTTCTTTCCAACTACGCAAAATATCTTTTGCATTCAATTCGGTAATTTTATTTTTCTCTATTGACTTTAACAAAGTAATAAAATGCTCTGGTAAAATATTTACTTCATCCAATTCTTTTTTATTATAATTTAAAACAGACAAGAGCTCCTCGGTAACATAACGAATTGCAAGTTTTGAATCTACTTTTAAAATAATTTTTTCAAAGAACTCAACAATCTCTAATTTTTTTGTTAAAATCTGAGCATTATCTTCGGGAATTTTATATGTTTTAATTAATTTTTCTAATTTTTCCTTCGGAGTTTCTGGAAGTTCTTTTTTTAATTTTTCTATTTCAGATTTTTCAATTTTAATTAAAGGTAAATCTGGGTCTACAATAAAACGATAATCATTTGCATTTTCTTTTGTTCTCATAACAACTGTTTGCATTTTTTTTGAATCAAATCTTCTAGTATGTTTCTCTTTAGGCAATTCTTTTTCTTGTCTTTTTATTTCAACATCAATTGCATTTTTTATGTTCTGTAATGAATTTATATTTTTTAATTCAACACGCTCTCCTCCTTTTATAGAAACATTCACATCTGCTTTTATTCCGGCATTTTTGTCTATAGCTTTGATATAATCCAATGTAGCAATTAATTGCTTTAGCCATTCAACAACTTGCAGGGAAGATTCAAAATCCGGAGCGGTAACAATTTCTATTAAAGGCGAACCCGAACGATTATAATCTACTTCTCCGGTTTGAGGATTCCATGCCGCAGGGTCTTCTTCTAAATGACATTCCCAAATACCAATCCCTAAAAAATTCCCTTTTTCTCCGTTAGTTTTTGCGTGCGGTCCAGAAATAGTATTTTGATACCCTTTCGGCAAATCTGGCCAAGAATAATGTTTTCTATAAAAACAAATTTCTTCATTAACTTTACAATTAAGAACCAATGCAATTTGGGTAGAACGAATAATCGCCTCATCATTTGGCAACATTGGTTTTGCTCCTGGCTGTCCAGTACAAATAGGACAAATATTTGTATTTGGTTTTGCAAATTTACTTCCATGAATGGCATCACAATTACAAAATAATTTTTTTTGCGTATTCAAATAACCATGAATTTCTAAACCAATCTTAACCATATAAAAAAAGAGAATCTATTCTTTTTATAGTTAGTGGAATTGTAAAATGAATTGGATATTTCTATTACGAAATGTTTATAAATCTCCTCCATCCATTCTAAACATGGTTAACGGAATTGACAGACCACTGGATTTGTTGAACAATTCCAAGGGAAAGGAGGTCTTAGTCCAAATTAAGGGTGAAAAACAATATGTTGGAACTCTTATGGCTTTTGACATCCATATAAACTTGGTATTAGACAACACAAAAGAAATGCAAAACGGAGAAATAAAGAAAAGCATAGGCTTGACTTTTATTAGAGGAGACACAATAATTTTTGTCTCTCCAGCTTCAACTGCATTAAAGTAAGGAGCGTTTAGGCCCATTTATTTTCGCTACTGGGCACGACTTCTAGAACTTTTATCTTAGTGGTAACTTTGAAAGTTTTATAAACAAATTACTTTTATAATTGGTATGATAAAAATTACATTCTTAGGAACTTCAGACCAAATTCCCAGTTCGAGGAGGAATCATTTTTCTGCATTAATAAATTACAATGAAGAAAACATCCTAATTGATTGTGGAGAAGGAACTCAAAGACAGTTTAGAAAAGCAAATTTAAACCCTTGTAAAATAACAAAAATACTTTTGACTCACTGGCATATGGACCATATCTTGGGCTTACCAGGATTACTATCTACACTTGCAGTAAGCGGATACAATAAAAATTTAACAATTTACTGTCCAAAAGGAATAAGTAAAAATATTTTTGATATGCTAAAATTATTCAAATTTCATAGAGAATATTCCATTGAAGTAAAGGAAGTTTTAGGAACATTTTTTGAAAACGAAGATTTTATATTACAATCAGAAGAAATGAGCCACAGCATAACTTGTAACGCGTACTCATTCATATTAAAAGACAAATTAAGAATAGACAAAGAAAAATTAGAAAAAAGTAAAATCCCCTCTGGACCAATAATTTCTGAATTAAAAAAAGGAAAAGATATAATTTTTAATAAGAAAAAATATTCCTTCAAAGATTTAACTTATTTAGAAAAAGGTAAAAAAATATCTTTTGTTTTAGACAGTGCACTAAACACAAAAATTTCTCCTTTTGTAAAAAATTCCGATTTATTTATTTCTGAATCAACTTATTTAGATGAATTAAAAAATCAAGCAAAAGAACATTTTCATTTAACTGCAAAACAAGTCGGAAAAATTTGCAAAAAGTCCAATGTAAAAAAAGTTGCCTTGGTCCATTTAAGTCAAAGATACGAAGCACAAACAAAAAAAGTTTTAGAAGAAATAAAAAAAGAGTTTGAAGGAGAAGTGACAATTCCAAAAGATTTAGACAGCATTTTATTGGAATAATTTTATAATCCCAAACATTTATAAAGAAAAAATAGAAATACTGTAATATGAACAAAGGTAAAAAAATTTCTGGTGGGAAGTATGTTTTGTCTAGAAAGAAAAAGAAAATAGAAATTGCCGGACAGAAAAGAATAATAAAAATGGGCGAAGACAAAAAAAAGACAGTTGGAACTCGTGGAGGAAATAAAAAAACATTTCATCTAAGGGCTAGCACAATAAATATTAAAACAGACAAAGAAACAAAAAAAACCCAAATAACAAATGTAATTGAAACCCCTTCAAACAGATTCTTGGCAAGACAGAATATTTTAACAAAAGGAACAATCGTTCAAACACCCGAAGGAAAAGTAAAAATAACAAATCGTCCAACTCAAGAAGGAAATATCAACGGAATTCTTATAGAATAATTTTAAAAAATAAAACCGAAAGCTTTTTAAATGAAATTCCTTTATAAATGTTACTATTAAATAATATATTCTAAAATGAGTAACATAAAAAGATGCCCAGAATGTGGAAGCGTTAATCTTGTTTCAGACGCTCATCTCGGGGAAATCATCTGTAATGATTGCGGTTTGGTCGTAGAAGACAAAATGGTTGACTCGGGAGTAGATCCCTCCGGAGCATTTGATAAGACAGAAAAAAAAGGAAGAGGCGGAGCCCCAATAAGTATGCAAAAGTTTGATAAAGGGCTTACAACAAACGTTGGAGAAATTTCAGATATTTATAGATTAGACCCCGGACAGACACGAAAATTCTTAAGATTAAAAAAATGGCAAGAAAGAGTTTCAACATCCATTGAAAGAAATCTTAGATTAGCAATGGCCGAACTTAGAGTTATTGCTTCTTACTTAAACCTACCAAATGTAATAAAGGACGAAGCTGCAAGAATTTATAATTATGTTTTACAAAGAGGACTTGTTCGTGGAAGAAGTATGGAATCAGTAATCGCTGCATGCCTTTACGCCGCCTGCCGTTCATATAACATTCCAAGAACCCTTGACGAAATGGCAACTGCATCAGATGTAGAAAGAAAGGATATCGGAAGAACTTACCGATTCATAATAAGAAAATTAGACATAAAAGTTAAACAATCTTCTCCAAAAGACTACATCTCTCGATTCGCTTCTGTTTTAAAATTATCTCCAAAAACACAAAATGAAGCACTCAAAGTATTAAGAGATGCTGAAGGCGTCGAACTCACTTCTGGACGAGGCCCTGCAGGAATTGCAGCGGCCGCACTTTATGTTGCTGCACTTATGAACGACGAAAAAAAGACCCAAAGAGAAGTCGCAGACATTGCCGGAATAACAGAAGTAACAATAAGAAACAGATATAAAGAATTAATAGAAAGATTAAAACTCGAAGATAAAATAAAACAAAAAGA
>CAZLZF010000054.1:0-4307 GCA_964563945.1 Candidatus Woesearchaeota archaeon | reverse complement strand
ATATTTTCCTTCTTTATTTTTTACATATCCCATTAAAACATTGTTCCAAATTTCTACCCAACGAGAATCTTTTTCATCAAATTTTTCGGGTGCGGGATTTTTGTTATCTATCCAATAAAAAATTTCTGTATCTGGTCCGCAAGGTCCGGTTGTTCCGGCAGGTCCCCACCAATTACTTTCTAAAAATGCAATTCTTTCTTTTTTTATTCCAAGTTCTTTCCAGATTGATTCTGTTTCGGTATCTTTTTTTGAATTTTTATTTCCAGCAAAAACGGTTACAGCCAAACGATTTAAAGGTATTTTTAATTCCTTTGTTAAGAATTCGAAAGAAAAGGTGATAGATTCCTTTTTGTAATAGTCTCCTAAAGACCAGTTTCCAAGCATTTCAAATAGAGTGTGGTGAACGCTGTCTCCGACTTCTTCGATATCTCCAGTTCTTATGCATTTTTGAACATCTGTTAATCTTTTTCCTAAAGGATGTTTTTCTCCGAGTAAGTATGGGACTAATGGATGCATTCCTGCAGTTGTAAAAAGAGCGGTGGGATCATTTTCTGGAATTAAACTCGCTCCAAAAATTATTTTGTGACCTTTACTTTCAAAAAATTTTGTATATCTTTCAATTAGTTGTTTTCTATTTATCATCTTTCTAAAAAGAATTATTTATTTTTAAAATTATCCAAATGCCTTTATTCTTGCTTGAATCTCTTCAAGTTGTCTTTCTAGGTCAAGAGTTGTTTGATCTTTTTTGTCTTCTATTTTCATCAAAACTTCTCTTTCGGAATCTACTTTTCCATCTTTAATCTCTCTTGTTTTTGGAAGTTGTTTTTCTAAAAAGCCCATGTTTTTTTTGATTTCTTGAATGTTTTGTATTATTTTTGTTCTTATTAGAATTTCTTCTTTTTTATATAGTTGATATTTTTTTATTATTCTTAATAGTTTTAAGATGTCTATTTCAAATGAAACCAGTCGTTCTTTAGAGAATAATGCTTCTTGCAATGAGAATCGCACGTAAACGGGGTTTTGGCTCTTCATTCTATCTTTGAAAACATTTCTTTGTCTATTTGTTGAACGTGGTCTTTTATTTCTTGTATTTGTTTTTCCCATTCTTCAATTTGTTTTTCTTCTTCTTCTTTTACTAATTTATTTTTCTTTAACAGTTCTTCTACTTCTAAAATCTTTATCCTTGTTTTTTCGAAGACTTCTAGACTTTCTTGATATTTGTCTATTCTAACGAAAACGGGATCTTGTTTTCTTGGCCTTACTCCACTCGATTTTCCTCTTTCAATATAATTTTCTTTTTCTGAAGAATATTTTCTTTCTGGTTGATATTCTTTTGTAAATTCAGACAGTTTTTCTGGAGCAAGAATTCTTTCCGAAGTTTTTAATAATGGTCTAACTTTTGGTAATTCAGGAATTTCTAATTCTTCGTCATCTTCTTCTTTTTCCCGAGTTATTGCCTCTTTAATACGATGTTGAGAAAACTTTTCCCCAAATTGGCTTGAAGGTAATGCAGGTAGTTGATGAATCTCTTCTTGTTCGTAGCTTTCCCTCATTGGAGGAAGTTCCGGTAACTCTGGAAGAACTAAATCTTTAGAATCATTCTCTTTTTTATCTGAACCAAACCATCCCATCTTTTTTATATATATTTTATGTTATGTATATTTAAAAACCTTTTGTGTAAAAAATTTTTACTTTTTGTATAAGTAAATTTTTTCTTTTTCTTTTTCAATTTTTAAATTTGGAAATTTCCAGTAGTGAGAAATTATTTTTGTTCCTTTTTTACACTCTTTTAGTATTTTATTTTCTAATTTTTTTGAAATTGTAAAGTATTGGAATGTGGTTATTATAGAGAATTTTTTAAAATTTTCTTTCCAAAAATTTTTCCAATGTATCTTTGCTAATTTTTCTAGTCCTAATTTTTTTATTTTTCTTTTTGAGTAAATAACTAAAAAAGGATTTATTTCAAAACCGACTGCACCAATTCCTTTTTTAGCGAATTCTATTACTACTCTCCCGTCGCCAGAACCTAAATCTAAAATTAAATCATCTTTTTTTGGATTTGCTATTTTTATCATTTCTTTTAGGGGTTTTTCTTTTATTCCTTCATAAGGTGCTCCGATAAAAAAAGGAAATATAAAAAATGTGGAAAGGATTATTATTAATGGAATTAAAGTTATCAATATTAAATAAGCAATTAGATTTGGAATCATATTTTATATAGAAAAATTAGTTTTATAAAATGTTTGTTTATTTGATAAATTAAAAAAACAAATCCTTAAATAGAATCTTTTTCTTTTTATTTTATGAGTTATGACATTATTTTAGGAAGGGGAGAAAGTGAAAAAAAATCTTTAAAAGATAGGGGATTGATTTTTTTAGGGAAGGGGTTTGTTAAAATGGGGAATTATAATTCTCTTTCTAATCGTATTTTAATGGATATTGCAAAATCGCATGTCGTTTTAGTTGCGGGTAAAAGGGGTTCTGGTAAATCTTATACTTTGGGCGTTTTAACCGAGGAGCTTTCCAATTTGCAAAAAGATGTAAGTCAAAATTTGGCGTCTTTAATTTTTGATACTATGGGAATTTATTGGACGATGAAATATCCAAATGAAAAAGATAAGGTTTTACTTAGAGAGTGGGAGCTTTCTCCAAAAAATCTTCCAGTAAAAGTTTTTGTTCCTTATGCTTATTATAATGAGTTTTTAAGAAAGGGAATTCCTGTCGATAAAAAATTTGCCTTAAAAGTTAGTGAGATGACTGCTGAAGATTGGGTTTTAACTTTTAATTTAGATATTATAAATCCTGTTGCCGTTTTAATTGAAAGAACAATAAATCGTCTTAAAAATGAAAAAGAATATACTATTTCGGAAGTTATAAAAGAAATAGAAAAAGATAAAAAAAATTCTATTGAAACAAAGAATGCTGCGGCAGGATTATTTGAGGCGGCAGAAACATGGGGAATTTTTTCAAAAACAAATAAAGACGCTACAGAAATAGAGGATTTAATTAATCGAGGAACTACGACGGTTTTAGATTTAAGCATGTATAATTCCGTGGGTTCTTTTAATGTTCGTGCGTTGGTTATTAGTTTGATTTCTAGAAAATTATTTAATTATCGTATGCTTGCAAGAAAACAAGAAGAAATAAATTCTATTTCAAAGGGAATAAATCTTTTGGAGACTCAAGAGAAAAAAGAAATGCCTTTAGTTTGGCTTTTTATTGACGAGGCTCACGAATTTTTGCCTTTGGGTTCTAAGACAATTGCAACGGATGCTTTGGTTCAAATTTTAAGAGAAGGACGTCAACCAGGAATTTCTTTAGTTTTGGCAACACAGCAGCCAGGACAAATTCATCGAGATGTTATGACACAATCAGACATTGTTATCGCACATAGAGTAACTTCCGCTCCAGACGTAGAAGCGTTAAATAATATGATGCAAAGTTATCTTTTGAATACGATAAAGCAATATATGGATAATCTTCCAAAAGCAAAAGGTTCTGCAATAATTTTAGACGATAATTCTGAGAGAATCTATTCTATGAAGCTACGCCCAAGATTTACATGGCACGGAGGAGAAGCCCCTACTGCAGTTCATAAAGATAAAGAATTATAGTTCTCCGGAGTGCTCTAGGCACGGTGAGGAATTCTGAAACGATTGTCCACAAAATAAAATATCAATTAAAATTAGACAATCATTTCACGGATGACGAATATGGAGAAGCCCCTACTGCAGTTCATAAAGATAAATAAATGTAAACTTTGTTAATTAGTTACTCTTAAAAACTATTTCGTTCTTAATTATTCATGTTAAAAAAATTAAAGAGGTCCTTTGAACGATTTTGGCATTTTTTGTGGAAAGATGATTCTTGGTTTGGGTGGATTTTTTCAATGGTTTTTCTATTTGTTTTTATAAAATTTATTTTTTTTCCTCTCCTTAGTTTGGTTTCTGGAACTGCACTTCCGTTAGCAATTGTTGAATCTTGTTCAATGTACCATAATGAAGGAATTTCAATTAATTTTAATTCTTGGTTTGAAGGAAGAGAAAAATATTATGAAGATTTTTCAATAGACTCACAGAGTTTTTCTAATTTTATTTTTAAAAATGGATTTAATAAGGGAGATGTTTTGTTGATTGTTGGAGCAAATACAAAAAAACTTAAAATTGGGGATGTTATCGTTTTTCAGGCACCAACAAAAAATCCGGTAATCCATAGAATTGTTGAAATTAATGAAAAAGATGGAAAAAGGATTTTTTCTACAATAGGGGATAATAATAATGGTCAAATTTATTTTGAGAAGGAAATTC
>CAZLZF010000053.1:0-4326 GCA_964563945.1 Candidatus Woesearchaeota archaeon | reverse complement strand
AAGTGGGCAACGATTCGGAAAACTTGCTTCGCATCTATTTTCTATATGATAAAGAAAAGAAACTGATTGTGGTGGGAGCCCTACCCAAGCATTTAAAGACGTTGACTCTGGGGTAAGAAACATGAATTAGTCCGGGGAATTATAAGTCGATTTTGAACATGTTGGAGAACTACTATACTTTGAAGTATCAATTGATGGGGGTAATGGAATGATAAAGGCATTAAAAAAACTCTGCGACATACTAATGGAAATATTTAGAGGATACAATAATCCGAAGTTCTGTTTCGAATTGGAGTTGGAATATGAATTTTCGGGAGGTATTGATGAGTGTAAAGAATTCAAAACAAACAATAGAAGTTTATCAGTTAAGAAACCATCCCAAAGGTGGGGAAACTCTTGGGAGCGTTTTCATAAAAGAGCTTGCATTTATTATAAGGAAATAAACCGAACTGAATATTATAAGTTACTTGAGGAACGTAAAATATTGGCGCCGAAAAGAAGAGAAGAAAAAATAATAGAAGAACAGCGAAGATATCTAGAAATACAGGAAGCTTTTAAAAGAGATGAAGAAAAAAGAGAAAAGGAACAGATAATCCGTGAAGAAGAGGCTTTGAGAAGATATCAAGAAGAAGAGAGAGAAAAACAACGAAGAACTGTAGAAGAAAAGGAAAAGTGTGAAAGGCGGCAAGAAGAGAGAGAAAAACAACGAAGAACTGTAGAAGAAAAGGAAAAGTGTGAAAGGCGGCAAGAAGAGAGAGAAAAACAGCGAAGAATACAAGAGGAGAAACAGAAGCATCTAAATAGTATTGAAGAAGCATTTCAACAAAACTATCTAATTAGCAAAAAGCTTTGGCTTGAAAAATCCAGCCATCTTATAGAGGAAAAGAAATTTTATGAGATGGCTGCCGACTTTGTTGTCAGATGGTTTCGGGAAAAGAGATGGCCACCGCCCGATCAAGAACAAGCATTGTGCATTTCCGAAGTTTGGGAAAATGTTCAGGTTGTCGCCAGAGCCGGAAGCGGGAAGACTACTACGGCAGTAAATAGATCTATATTTCTAATTGAACACTGTAAAATTCCACCCAATCAAATTTTATTGCTTGCTTTTAACAAAAAAGCAGCACAAGAAATTACTGACAGATTAAGAGAAAAACTTGGCGATAAATCTCCACAAGCGATGACATTTCATGCACTTGCATATGCCGTTGTACACCCGGAAGATACACTGATATATGATTCTGAAGACAATGGATTTAAGAAAAGTGCGACAGTTCAACAAGTAATAGACTCCTATATTCATAGCCCTGAATGGTCGAAAATTATTCGGGATGTTATGGTCAAATATTTCCGATCAAGCTGGGAAGAAATAGAAAATATGGGGTATAATTTGTCATCCAGTAAAATGGTTGAGTATCGTAGAGGCTTATCGTATTTAGGGTTAGATGGTAAATATTACAAATCAAAAGCGGAAAAAAAGATAGCAGATTTCTTGTTTGAGCGAGAGGTGCCATACCTATACGAAAAGAATATTTTTTGGGATGAGCGAAATTATAAGCCAGACTTCACTATCCCAGTGAAAGGAAAATGTAGAGGAATTATAATAGAATATTTTGGCCTAATTGGAGACATCGAATATGATCGAGAAGTTGAAGCAAAAAGAAATTTTTGGCATAAAATGAAAGAGTATAAGTTCATTGAAATACTTCCGAGAAATAGACTTCTAAGCGAGGATGATATTGCTGAGGCAATTGAGGGAACTATTTCTAAAGAATTGGATCATGAATTAATCAAATTAGGCGAAGAAGAGCTTTGGCATAAAATCAAGGATCGTGCTGTTGATGAATTCAGCAAAACAGTAAGCCAGTTTTTATCTCTATGTCGTTTAAAAAAAATATCGCCAGATGACCTCTGCTACACACTTGATGAAATTAGAAGAAATGCAAAAACAGATAGTTTAATAAATAGAAAAATACTTGAGATTCAGTTTGATTTTATTCAAATTGTTAAGAGCATATATCAAGATTATTTGTCGACCATAATTATGAATAATGAAGAGGATTTTCAGGGATTACTATTAAAAGCAACGGAAAAAATTACAAATGGGAAAGGTGGTTGGATAAGAAAAGAGGGTGAAGGAAATTTAGCTAATATTAGATACCTGTTCATAGATGAGTATCAGGATTTTTCAAAACTTTTTTATGAGATGGTTGTAGCGATTAGTAAAATCAATGCTGAACTGAAACTGTTTTGTGTTGGTGATGACTGGCAGGCAATAAACGGGTTTGCTGGTTCTGATTTAAAATATTTTGTGGAATTTTCATCTTTCTTTCCTGAGGCGAGGAAGCTAGTAATCTCGCGTAATTATAGGTCGGCAATAAAAATAGTAGACGTTGGCAATAAGCTTATGGAAGGAAAAGGTAAACCCGCAAAAGCATTTAAGGAAGAATTAGGAGAAGCAAATCTTGCGTGGTTAGATGCTTTTATTCCAAGCACAATAGAAAAGCAGCGTTATAAAGGAGACCTTATTACACCGGCCTTAATTAGGCTAGTATATTCTTATATACTAAGAGGGCAAAGAGTTGCTTTATTATGCAGGCGTAGGAATGGAATATCTTGGTATACTCCATATAGCAATACCAAGGGACTTTTTCTAGAAAATCTACTGAACGCTATAAAAGCAGCTCTTACTAGTGATCAAAGATCAATGGTTGTGGATATGAACACGGCGCATTCATATAAGGGGAAAGAAGAAGATGCTATTATAGTGGTAGATGCGGTGAATAGAAGTTATCCGCTCATACATCCAAATAATATATTTTTTGACCCAGTAGGACAAACAGTTGAGGAACTAATATTAGAAGAAGAACGATTATTTTATGTTGCGTTAACCCGAGCAAGGAAATCAGTAACGGTTATCTCGGAAAGATTGGAGATGTCTCCTTTTTTAAGAAACATAACAGGAAATTTCGAATTAGTTAGAATCAATGAATTACCACTGCCATCTGGTGAATGCACAGAATATATCGTATATGTTTCAAATAATCTTAACCCTGTAGGGGGTGGGACATACGAAATAAGAGAATATCTTCAGGCACATAAATATCGATGGAATTCAAACAAAGAATCATGGGTAAAGTGTTGTTCTGCTAAAAGTTTTGATATTAAAACATTATTAAAAGAGTCTTGGGTTAATAAGGCAAGGAATGTATATATTTTTGTTAAAGACGAGTTTGATGAGACAAAATACATAATAGAAATTGATAGTAAGGGAGGAATTCAAAACCAGTATCTTGACAAGAAATAGGCCGCAAGTGAGATTAAAAATGTCTGCCAAGAAATATAGAGAGGACGGTTTAGAAACAAACATTATTTTGCATAAAGCCGAGGGGACAAAAATGTCACATTCTTTATGCTTAATTGTAATTGTAGCAGTGTGGTATTGTAGAAGTATACAAGAATATTACAGGATGGAAAAGGAGGCAATATGTTTCTAGAGAACCCAGTTATGGCATTTTGTTCTGGACTAATTGTTGCACTCATTGGATACCATATTTACTTCCTTGTTCAAATCAAGAAGGAGCAAGAAAAGTGGTTTCTACTTGGTGTGAGAATGGAGCAAGCAGCCAAGCTAATGGAAAAAGAGGGGACTAATCTTTTTAATGACTAGTTTTCTTAAAAGACAAGCGCATAAAGGATTTAACAAGAGATTTGTATAACTTAGGCAAGAAGGGATGATCACTGATATGCAAATATTGAAAGGAATAATAGTACTTATCGTAAGCTTCTTCTATTTCTTGATAAAGGCAGCGAATAAATAATGGCAATTGCAAGCAATCATTGAAAAACCAAGGTCGAACCATTTTTTTCATGATACCCTTGTGATAGTCCGTGAGTGAGTTAAAATGTCAAATCACGAGGATTAAGAGGGACAAAAGTATTATAAGTGAAGAGGAGGACAAACGATGTTAGGAGCGATAATAGGAGATATCGTAGGTTCGGTCTATGAGTGGGATAATATTAAGACGAAGGAATTTCCATTGTTCCGAGATGACTGTTTTTTTACAGATGACACTGTGATGACAGTAGCCACTGCGGATGCGTTGATGAATGGGGGCGAAAAAGAGGACTTCATTGCGGCTTATAAGAAATGGGGGAGAAGGTATCCCGATGCCGGTTACGGCGGTAGATTTGTTAGTTGGTTGAGTTCGGATCAAAGCGAGCCCTACAATAGCTGGGGCAACGGATCTGCCATGCGTGTCTCACCCTGCGGTTGGATTTTAAACTGCGGATTCTTTGCGAGAACCGGTTGTTGGCCCTCTAACGGAT
>CAZLZF010000052.1:0-4399 GCA_964563945.1 Candidatus Woesearchaeota archaeon | reverse complement strand
AAATTTATCATCATTTCAGAATTATGCATTTCAATTATTTTAAATCCAATTTTTTCACACTGAGAATGAATTTCTTGCTCGTCATATAAATAATAATATCTATTTCCCTTGTCCGTCCAACCAATCATTTTTTCTTTATCTTTATTTCTAAACCTTTTTGATTTAACATTCCAAACACCGATTAAAACTTTTGCTTTCGGTTTTAAAACTCGATAAATTTCTTTTAAAGTATTTATACGATTTTCTTCTCCTTTAACACAATGAATTGCAGAAATACAAATCGCGCCATCAAAATAATTTTCTGGGTAATCAATTTCCCAAAGATTTGATTTTTTTGTTTCTATATCAATTCCTTCTTCTTTTGCTTTTTCTTGTGCCAAATCTAACATTTTTTTTGAAAAATCAACCAAATACATTTTTCCGTTCTTTATTTTTTGCATATTTCTTCCAGAACCAGAACCCAAATCTAAAACCTTTCCAGAAGATTCATCTAAAAATTTTTTAACATGTTGTGCCGGAATTTTTTTATATTCGTGCCACTCCGATGCAATATCGTCCCAAACCTTTTCTTGATTATTCATTAACTTTTTTATTTCCTTTGGTTTTTAACTCTTTTCTAATCATTTCTTGAACATCTTTTTTAGAAAAAAGCTTTTTATCTCTTCCTGTAAAAAAACTCCAAAAACGAATTACAAACCAGACTGAAAAAAGAATTACACCAAGAGCAAAACAAATATAAAAAACGTCAATTGATTTAGAAAAAAATACAGAAATTATTGACTTAATCGCAGATGTCTCTTGATAATTGATAAACTCAAGCCCCTTAAAAAAAGGTTTAGTTATAATCAAAATAAAAGACTCTATTTTTAATAAAGGAAACCCTGAAAGAAAAATTGTCGCCCCAACAACAAAAAGAGAATTATATTTATTATCGGTAAAAAAATAAATTGGAATTAAAAGAATTAAAGAAAAAAGAATTAATTTTTTCAACCAAGAATTCCAATAATCTCTTGCCTTTTGAGAAACCAAAAACTGAGTAGAACCTGTTTTTTCCATACAATCCCAGAAATCACATTTTGAATAATTATTATAATAAACCTCAATAACAAAATCTTGAACCAAACTATCTGTAACTACCTGTTTTCCTAATTTTATATCTTCACAAGAAATATTCTTTTTAATATTGCTAGAATAATAATTTTCTTTTTCCATGCAATATTCTTTCATTAAATCATGATCGTCAACAACTTTTTGTGTAGCCGGAATAATTAAACTCTCCTCTAAATTAATTATAACTTCATCTGAAACAGCTTGCATTCCCAATAAAACCTTTTGACAAGAAATATTCTTTTCAACAGAATCAAAAACAAATAAATAATTTTCATGAGGCAAACAATAATCCAACATCTTTTCTTCGTTATTCTCAAGATACTCACTTAAATCGTACTCTTTTTCTAAAATTTGCAAAACCGTGTTTGACAAATCTTTTTCTATCTCATTATAACTAACCGACCAAGAAATTGAAAATACAACATTTACAATTAAAAGAGACAAGAATAATAACACAACCGAAATTATAAATAAACCTCCTTTTATAATTTTCATAAAAAGCAAAAGAAAAAGATATTTATAAATTTAGCTATTAAAAATTATTTTTTCATTAAAGATTCTTTTTTTAATTCAGAAATAAATTTATTCAAATCAATTAAATTAATTTCCTTCGAATCTCTTTTTTTAACTGCAATTTTATTTTCTTTCATTTCTTTTTCTCCAACGGTAACAAGATAATTAAATCGCTGAATTTGAGCATCTCTTGCTTTTTTCCCAACAGATTCGCTCCGATCATCCAACTCAACTTCAAATCCTTCTTCAAAAAATTTATCATAAATTTCTTTAGCATAACCTTTTACAGAATCATTTAATGTAATAATTTTGATTTGATTTGGACTAAGCCAAAAAGGAAATTTGCCATCAAAACTTTCTGTTATTATTCCTATGAAACGATCTAAACTTCCATAGATTACTCTATGTAACATTACCGGAACTTTTTCTTCGCCAGAAGAATCTACATAAGACAATTCAAACCTTCTTGGAAGAGCCATATCCAATTGAATTGTAGAACATTGCCAAGTTCTGCCTAAAGAGTCCTTTAAATGAAAATCTATTTTAGGACCGTAAAAAGCACCATCTCCTTCGTTTATTGAATATTTTAATCCAGATTTTTTTAGAATTTTTTCTAAATTTTTTTCCGCCAAATCCCATAACTTTTCATCCCCAATTCTTTTTTCAGGACGAGTAGATAATTCTACATGATCCAACCCCAAATTAAATAAAGAAAAAACTTTTTGAATCATTTTAATTACTCTTTCTACTTCTTCTTCAAGTTGTTCTTCTGTACAAAAAATATGTGCATCGTCTTGGGTAAATTGAATAACTCTGAATAACCCGGCTAAAACTCCAGAAAGTTCTACCCTATGAACAACCCCCAACTCTCCAACTCTTAAAGGTAAATCCTTATATGATTTTGCAGAAGTTTTGTAAACAAGCATTCCTCCCGGACAGTTCATTGGTTTAACTAAAAATTCCCTTCCTTCATAATATGTTTTAAAATTATTCTCTCCATACTTTGACCAATGCCCTGAGACTTCCCAAAGTTTTTTATCCATAATTTGAGGAGTAGAAATTTCTTCGTATCCTTCTTTTCGGTGTAACTGCCTCCAAAATTCAATTAATTTATTTTTTATATGAAGTCCTTTTGGATGCCAAAAAACCATTCCCGGTGCAACATTATTAAAACTCCACAAATTCATTTTCGAACCCAAAATTCTATGGTCGTTTTCTTTTAATTTTGAAGTATCCAATTTAGAACGAAAAATTTGATTCAACATTGCTTTTCTTTCCTTCTCAGAAATATCTAATACTTTCTCATTTCCTTGAATAATTATCTCTCTAGAAAGTTCACTTAAAGGATGCCCTTTTACTTTTAATTCAAACTCTTTATAATAACCAAAAGGAGCGCTCAAAACATCAAAATCTTTTTCTAATTTTTCTTTTACTTTAGAAAAAATTTCAACAGCTAATTCTGGTTTACCTAAATCCTTAGAAAGATGAGCATAAGGATATAAAACTATATTTTTTGCTTTCACCTGTGAAGAAATATCCTTAACATTTTCTATTAACTTATCAACAGATTCAGACAAAAAATCCCCTTTTTCAACTGCAATCATAACAACCAAACAATCCTTGCTTTCACCCTCAAGAATCTGATTTGGAGAAAGTTCTTCAATCGTTTTTAGAGCAGGTTTTAGTCCTTTAAACCGTATATAATCGCAATGCAAATTCAAAGTTTTCATTCAAGAAAATAAAAAAAGAACTTTATAAAACTACTCAAAGATAATTAACTACTAATAAGTGACTAAAATAGAAGAATTTATAAATAAAAGAAACTTAAAGAAAATATGAAAAAAATGTCAAAATTAAAAAAAATTTTGCTAGGAACAATACTTGCCGGAGGAATAGGAATTGGAACAGGATATAAATTAAATAAAGATTTTCCTGGAGAAACACTAGAAGATTATATTGGTGGAACTAATAAAGTTCAAATTTACGAAGAAGGAGAAGAAAAAGAAATGAAAGTCAAAGTTTATCCACTTTGGAAAGTGAAACCAAACCATTGTGCATTATATGCAAGATTAATAACCGAATCAATGGGAAATGAAATTAATCGGGGAAATGCATGGGATTTAGTAAAAAATAATGAAAATTACAAATACGGCGAACAAGAATTATCTCCCGGAGATTTGGTTGGACTATACCATGCAGAAAGCGTATATAGAAAAGGAAAAAACGGTGAAGAAAGAGAATATTCTCACGTTGCAACATATCTAGGAAAAAACAAAGAAGGCAAAGAAATTTATGCCGAACAAAGAGGGAAAAAGAGTAGAATAACTACCTTAGACCAATTTCAAAAATATGGATGGGAACCAAAAAGAATAATTAAAGTTAAAAAAAATTAACGAGAAATTGCATCAACAGGACAACCTTCAATTGCTTCATCAATACAATCTGCTTTTGAATCCTTTACTTTTGCCTTACCGCCAGAAAGTTCAAACCCTTCCGGACAAGTAATAACACAAGCACCACATCCAACGCACTTCTTTTCATCTACTTTTACCATACCTTAAAGAAATTTTTTCAAGTTTAAATAACTTTTGGAAAAATAATTTTTATCAATTCCCACTCTTTTCTTCCCTACTTATCTCCCTTATCTTCTCTCTTCCTCCGATCTCCATTTATTCTCTCCTATTTTACCCTTTCCTTTGCGCCTTCTTACCCTCACGCGCTGCAATAGCTTCCTCAATTTCTCCTAAACGCCTATTATAACTTTTCATCTTTAATT
>CAZLZF010000051.1:0-4639 GCA_964563945.1 Candidatus Woesearchaeota archaeon | reverse complement strand
GCATTTGTAGGATTTATTTCAATAATATTGCTTATTTTTGTAAAAGAACCATTAAAAGAAAGCGAACAAATTATTTTAGAAAATACAAAAAATTAAATTTTTTTCATATCTTTCCAAGCAAGTCCAAATAGCTGCTCTAATGCAACTGCAAAAAATTCTGTATTTATCCAAACTCCAATATCATAGTTCGGATGGAATTTTTCATCATCTAAAAGCATAAACATAACTTGTTTTGAATCAACAATAACAAATCTAGCATTAATGTCTTTTATCTCTCTTATATCTGCAACTTTTTTGAATTCTTTTGCAATTTCTAAATTATTTTTATCAATATTCGCAGCAATTTTTATTTCAACTCCTCTCTTTTTACAATCTTCTAAACTTGGCATTAAAATTTCGTGTTTTCTTCCAAGCCCCGCTTGAGTTGTTACAATTACAATCGATTTTTCTGCTTCACGAATTAACATGTCCAAGTGATTGTAGAGATTTTGTCGTCCCCTCATACTTCCAGATAATTCCGTCGGTTCAATAAATTTTATTCCCTGGGTAAATAATCCACTCAATTCTTCTAGAACTTCGTCACCCTTCAAACTTTCCAATCTCTTTGTTTTTTCTTTTGCAGAAACGATTAAATTCTTTTTTACTCTTTCAATTACTTCTTCCGGTTTTATCGCTACGAATTTTATCGGTTTTCCAAGCTTCATCAAAATAAATCCTTTTTTTTCTAAAGATTCTAAAATATCGTATGTTCTCGATCTTGGAACATCAGAAATACTCGACAATTCTCCGGCAGTAGAAGTTCCCCTTGATAAAAGCGCAGCCCAAACTTTCACTTCATAAAGATTTAAATCAAAAATCTTTCGCAGTCTGCCTAAAAATTCATCTTTTACTATCATGTTTATTCTCTTAGGAGTGACTTTTCTTTTTTAAATATTGCTATGATTAAAGAGTGACTATTCTACTCTTAGGTTAGCAATCAATCGCAATCACACCTTTTTTATTCGATATATTAAACTCTTTTTTGTTTTTAAATGTTTCTCCTCCAGTAGTAACAATTTTTAATTCTTTGGAGTTTGTTCTCGATGAAATTAATTCTTTTTGCGATTCTAAATTCTCTTTAAATTCTTTTTCAGTAATAATTGTCGTCGATATTTCATCGGATTGTTTTAATCCCAGCTCTTTTCTGAACGCTTGTATTTGACGAGAAATTTGCCTTGCGTAACCTTCATTTAAAAGTTCTTCATTTAATTCTTTATCTAGTTCTACTAAAATTTCTTTTCCTTCTTTTAAAATAACTTCTTTTACATTAGTTTCTTCTTTTATCAATTCCAAATATTCTTTCTCTAGATTTATTCCCGAAACGATCACTTTAGATAACGGTTGTTTTAATGAAATTTGAGAAGAATCTCTTTCTTTTAATGCTAATGAAACTATTTCTCTTGTCAATTTCATTTTTTCTAAACAATTTTTATCAATATTTTTTTCTTCAAATTTTGGCCACTCTTGAAGATGCACTGATTCTTTTCTTGAGTGAATTGTCTGATAAATTTCTTCAGAAACAAAAGGCATTATTGGAGCACAGACTTTTGCTAATTTTTCTAAAACAAATTTTAAAACTTTTTGTGCTTCTAAATCTCCATTTGAAAATCTGTCTCTATTCCTTCTCACATACCAAGTAGATAAATCGTCAACAAATTCTCTAATCGCCAAACAAACTTTAATTGTGTTATATTTTTCAAAATTCTCCGAAGATATTTTTACTAATTCATTCGTTCTATAAATTATCCATTTATCAATAATTTCTTTTGGGTCTTCTTTTAATTCTTCTTCTGTTTTATATCCTTCATAAAAACGATTTACATTATACATTAAAAGTAAAACTTTTTTGTAAATTTCATCAACGCCCTTTTCAGAAAAATTTAAATTGTCCGCGTTCATAACTGGACTTGAAAGCAAATAAAATCTCAAGGAATCTACCCCGTATTTATTTATTAAAATTGAAGGGTCCGGATAGTTATTTTTACTTTTAGACATTTTATTTCCGTCTTGGGCTAAAATTGTTCCTGTCGTTAAAACATTTTCAAAAGGAATTTTGTCAAATAAAATTGCAGATAAAACAACCATGTAATAAAACCATGCTCGTGTTTGTCCAATATATTCCACTACAAACTGTGCCGGAAAATTTTTTTCAAAAAATTCTTTATTTTCAAAAGGATAATGAAACTGTGCAAAAGGCATAGAACCTGATTCAAACCAGCAATCTAAAACTTCAGGTATTCTTCTATATTCTTCTCCTTCAATTTCTAAAATTATTTCATCTAAGTAATCTTTATGCAAGTCTATTTCTTCTTTTGGTAAATTTTTTGCAAATTTTTTTAATTCTTCTATTGAACCAATAACCTTTATTTTTCCCGAAGAAGATTTCCAAACAGGAATTGCGGTCGCCCAGAATCTGTTTCTAGAAATATTCCAGTCGGGAGCAAGAGAAACATTATGTGCAAATCGTCCTTCCTTTAAGAATTCAGGATACCAATTTATTTCTTTGTTTAATTCTAACAATTTCGATTTTATTTTTTGTATGTCTACAAAATATGCCGGAAGTGCTCGATACATTAATGGTGTTTCACAACGATAACAAAAAGGATATTCGTGTTCGGTTTTTCTAACCGAAATAATTTTTCCAGCCTTCTTTAAGAAAATAATTATTTCTTTATTTGCATCAAAAATATATTTACCTGCAAAATCGGTTACTTGCTCGGTTAATCTTCCTTTTTCGTCGACAGGTTGAACCATTGGAATCCCATATTTTCTACAAACCGCATTATCTTCTTCACCAAATGCGGGGGCGGTATGAACTATTCCTGTACCATCTTCAGAGGTTACGAATTCTCCAAGAATTATTTTAAAAGCATTTTTTGTATCTTTAAAATAAGGGAAAAGTGGTTCGTATTCTTTTCCTTCCAACTCTTTTCCTAAAACTTCTTTAATTATTTCGTATTCTTTTTCAGATTTAAAAAAATTTTTTACCAACTCTTTTCCTAAAAGATAAATTGTTCCATCTGATTTATCTTTAATATAAACATATTTTAATGTGGGGTTTACAGTAAGCGCCAAATTTGAAGGAAGTGTCCAAGGCGTCGTTGTCCAAGCAAGAGCATAACCCTCTTCATTTTTTAATTTGAATTTTAATGTAACGCTGTCGTCTTTAACATTTCTGTAAGAGTTATCCATAGCAATTTCTGATTTTGCCAAAGGAGTAGAGCACCTCGGACAGTACATTAAAATTTTTTCTCCTTCGTAAATATATCCTTTTTCATAAAGTGTTTTAAATGCCCACCAAACAGATTCGATATAATCGTTATCCATTGTTTTATACGAATTATCAAATTCGACCCACCTTCCAACTCGGTCAACAATCTTTTTCCAATCTTTAACATATGTTAATACCTTTCCCCTACAAAAATTATTAAATTTTTTAATTCCCATTTTTTCTATTTCGTCTTTAGAATTAATTTTTAACTCTTTTTCAGCAATATTCTCAATAGGAAGTCCGTGGCAATCCCATCCCCATCTTCTTTTTACATAATTTCCTTTCATAGTAAAATAACGAGGAAAAGCATCTTTCAAAATTGAAGCTAATAAATGTCCGTAGTGTGGAAGCCCTGTTGCAAAAGGCGGGCCATCATAAAAAATGTAAGGTTTTCCTTCTTTAGTTTTTTCTAAAGATTTTTCAAAAGTTTTGTCTTTGTTCCAAAAATCCAAAATTTTTTCTTCTATTTCTTTAATTTCCATAATCTTTCAAACTAATTCATTATTTATAAAATTTGGCAATTTAAAATAATTCTCTATCTTGTAAATTTTCATTTGCTAAATCTTTAAAAAGATAAGAAGGATATAATGAATATGAAATTAAAATTGGAAAAAGTAAATGAACTTGTTAAGGGAATAGAAATAATTTCAGAACTTGTTACAGAGGTAAGAATAAAAGTAAATGAATTTGGAATGAACATAACCGCGATGGATCCTGCGAATGTAAGTTTAATTGGATATTCTTTACCAAAAGAAGCATTTATTTTGTTTGAAGCCGAAGACGAAACTTTAGGAGTAAATTTGGACGAATTAAAAAGCATATTAAAAAGATGCGGTAATAAAAGTGCATTGACTTTAGAAAGAAGAGAGAATTTTTTAGATATAACAATTGAAGATAAAGTTAGAAGAAATTTTAGTTTGGGTTTAATAGATGTAGAAAGAGATGAAATTGATTTTAAACAAAAAACAGAAAGAATGGAATTCGTTTCAAGAGTCGAAATGGATTCCTCCGATTTAATTGCTTCAATTGAAGATTGCGCAGTAGTTTCTGATTCGTGCAGCTTTGAAACAAAAGAAGGCAAATTTATTATTTTTGCAAAAGGAACAAACTCTGCAAGAAGCGAAGTTTGCGACGAAGCAGATATTTCTGGAGAAGACTCAAGAGCAAAATACAGTTTAGAATATTTGCAAAAATTTCTAAAAGGGGTAAAACTCTGCCAAAAGACTGTTTTGAAATTTTCAACAGACCACCCCCTAATGGTCGAAATAAAATCTGAACATATGAAACTCAATTTTGTTTTAGCTCCGAGAGTTGAAACGGACGATTAAT
>CAZLZF010000050.1:0-4743 GCA_964563945.1 Candidatus Woesearchaeota archaeon | reverse complement strand
AAAATCATTAACTAAGAAATAGCTTTAATCGGTCTAAAAAGTGATAGTACTATATTGAGCACGTCTGTAAACAGATGCGTGTTTATCGCCCCAAACTAAATTAGATACAACTTTACCCGTATCTCTTCCAATTTGACCTTTAAAAGAACTAAAAAACCCCATAATCTCATATAAATAATAGAGGTGGCGAAGCCACCTCTATATTGTTATTATTTATTTTCCTGATTGTGTTAAAGTAGTTTTATTATCTACTAATTTTGAATCGTCTGGATAAGCAACTTGAATTTTAATACCAAACTCTTCCATTATTTTGTTTTCAAAGTTCCCAACTAACATTTTACCATTAATCGCAACTTCTCCACCTTTTGCATCACCTTTTCTGATTGAAGCTAAAGTAGCATCGTCATCAGCGAATTTTTGTCCATTATAAACTCTTAAAGTTGAGCCATAAGATTTTTTGAAATCTGCTTTTAAGGTTTTAACCTTCATTTTTCCTGAAATTGTAAAGTCTGCCATGTTTTCTATTTTTTAGCGTTAATAAATTATTTTAATCGTTTTGCGTCTCCTAATGACAAATCATCAGAAAGTAATTTTTTGTTTTCAATATCTGCTATTTGAACAGCTATTCCGAAATGGTTTAAGAATAGTTTTTCAACATCGCCAATTTTCATATTAGCTTTAATAACAAGTTTACCGGAATCAAAATTTACAGAAGTTTGAGTTGTTCGTTGGTCTAATGAATTTAATGTCATTCTACCATCAGAAGCAATTTGTTTTCCTTTGTAAACTCTCAATGACAAGCCAAAGTTATCTTTGAATTTTTTGCATAAATCGCTAACTTTCATAGTGCTTTCGACATTGAAGTCTGCGGATGTAAATGCGTCTTTAATTTGATTAAAAAGTTTCATGTCCCAATGATTTATTTATTATTTACTGTTTGCTAAAGAGCGTTTTAAGCTTTCAATTTCATGTTTTACACTCTCGATTTTATGCTTAACAGACTCTTCTTCTCGAACAAACTTTTCCGATTCCGAAATTTTCTGTTTGCGGTAAGTTTCTTTACTCGAAGCTGATGATGTATTTTTTATAGATTGTGTCAAAGAAGTAATTCTTCTTTTTTTCTCAGCTTTAATTTTCACAATCTTTGCTCTCAGCGATACTATCTCTTCTCGCTTATCAGCAATTTTCTTTCTGTAATATTCTTTGCTCATCCGTTGTATGTTTCGTGTCGTTTTGTTTTTTTAAGCTTGTTGCCAACGTTTTGGCGCTTGGCGCAGTGGCGGATTTCGGAGCACAAAACTGTCAATACACCATAAAAGTTGATGCGAGGCAGAATGTTCAATTAACCACTGCACCCGCCATTGAGCCAAACGCCTGTTAGTGGCTGCCGTTCTCTTCATTATTGTCATTTAGTATATTATCGAATATAGGTTCGTCAAATTTTACACCCAACACAAAACCTTGTTCTATAGAAATTCTTACAATTTCTTTCCATAAGTCTTGCGAACTGAGGGGGCAATTACTTAAAAATGATTTTCCTGTCGGGTTTTTTGATAGTTGAAATGTTTGGTTACTCAATTCAATAAATAATCGTTCAAATCCAACACTGTTGTAATCTAATTTACACGGAACAAAACTGAAATATTCTTTGTCATCCCACCAAGTTTTACTTTGATAAACCTTGTTATTATTTGCATAAGTAGGCACTTTCAGGTATTCATTTAATTGCTCTAATGTTTCTTTTTTATACACTTGAGAAAAAGTTACTCCTCCTGTCGCTTGAACATTTACTGAAGAATTGTGGTCTTTAATAATAAAAACAGTGTCGATGTAGAACTTATTTAAAGAAGGAACAACCGTTCCAAATAGTATTAGGTCGTTTAATATCAGGTTTGTCAAACGTCCTGTCTGTTTGCAAACACAATACTTAAAATTGTCTCCGTAAATGTAAGGGTCAGTATTTTGTAAACCTCTAATTTTAGTTGAATGAAATAGTTTGTGAAGCCCATTTGGTAAAATCCGAAAATCAGTCCTTGGAAAAGGATTAAATAATGAGTTTCCTTCCCATTCTCCCCAAAAATACAAGTCGTTTTGTGTAGGTTTCAAATCTTTTAAACCATTTACGTAATGACCATAATTTTGTATGAACTTTCTGAAATGAACATTATCATTACTCCATTCACGTATAATTTGATTGCCGATTTGTCTATATCCACTTCCTAAATTAAAAGGTTTTTGACCTCCGGGGTGATTGAGTTGAACTTTCATTTTATATGCTTTTTGATTTTTTTTGTCAGCCTCTATCTTATAAATAATCGTTAATCTTTTTAACTAAATCTTGTGGGCAACCTTGATGAATGTATAAATTCCAACCAACAACTTTGCAACCAAAAATCTCTGTTTCATAGATTATAAAACTTCTGTTATTCCCATTCTGGGTTGTATATATAAAAGTTGATTGTTGAATGTCATTTGTATTTAAGCTTAATGTTGCACAAAATACATTAAACGAAGTTTTACCATTTATAAATAGCTTTTTAATTCCACGCTTTTCTATTACTTTCTTAATAATTGATGTGTCAATTATTGATTCTCTTTCTTCCCGACTTAAACTATCCCATTTGTTAGAAGTTGCCCAAGGCGAAATATCTAAATGAACAATTTTGTCATTGTAATATTCAAAACCTTTACTTTGAAATAATTTATTCATAGGGTTAAACCACGTTTTATATGGATTTACTTGAAAAAACAATAAAAGGGATTGATATACACTTTCTGCTTGCTCTCTCGTTAATTTTTGGCTGTCTGAAACTTTTAAATGTTTTCTATCAACGCAACGCCTTACACCATTGTGCTCAAATTCTATATTACTTGGGTTGAGGCTTAAAGTGGCAATCTCAGCTTTTTCAACATTACCGAAAAATACGATAGGAATAGAACCTTCTACAATTTTAACGTTCGTTGGTAGAGGTTCTGAAATTTTATCAAGTAAAAATTCTTTTAATTGTTGTTGCACTGCAATTTCTTTTTTATTCATTCTTAGTTCTTCAATGTCGTTTGGTTGCGTGGTCGTTCTACGGTTGCCACTAACGTGCGGCGCTAAGTGCAGTTGCCGTTTCAGTGTGATTTCGTGTCAAATCAGTGATAAGTTTACAAAGCGTGATAAGTTTAAATACTTGACTACCCGGCAATTGCATTTAGCGCTTGTTGTGTGTTCGGCATTTTCATTATCATTTTTTCCTTTTCGATCTGTACTGTCTCGCAAAGTGTTGTTTCTCAACATAATCTATGAGTAGACCTCTCCGTTGAACATATCTATTTGGTGGCAATAATATAATTTGCTGTTTTGGTTGTATTGGTCTTGGTTGGGGTTTTGGCTGAAAAAGTGTTGGGAAATTGAGCGTTATTTTAACAAAGTCTTCACGTTTGATCTTTACGACAAATGTTTTGTCTTTTTGATTTGGCACTAAACACCATAACGTATTTTTAATTTTGTCTGTTTCGTCTGTTGATAAACCAAGGAAATCAAAAATTACAGGAACAGAACTTTCAAGCCAATTGGCAGGAAAAACTTCGTAAGGAAATTCAACAATGAAAACATTGTCGTTGTTTGTTTTTGCGAAAAATAAACTGTCTTTCCCTTTACGAAAACGTGGGTAGTCATTTTTTAGCCGTGTGCCGTCAACAACCCAAAGCATATTTTTGTAAAACTTCTCACGGGATATTCGCTCTTGGGGTTTTATAGATGATTGTTGAAACTCAATGACAAGTTTATGAATTGTCCGAACGTCTGCAATGTGCTTTTCCCCTGTTTGCTCGTCAAATAATGTTTCTTCTTGCCATTCTGCTGGATAGTTGTTTTTCCAATTGCGATGCCATTCTGTTTCTGGTTCCCACCAACTGTCACAAGATGTAATACTACGATGTGCCCAATGCCAAACTTTTTTGTCGCCACATTTGGCAATAACAGGTTGAGAGCAATTAGGACAAAGTCCTTGTTGCTTTGGTTGTGCTTCAACACGGTTATTATCAATTAGTGCAAAACGCATATTTTATAGGTCGTCTATTGCTTTCGCTTTAATTATCTCGTTGTTGATTTTGTCAAAATAGCCTAATCGTACAAAATATTTAATCACACTTTCGTGTTCAATAGACAATTGGATTTCCCCTTTATCTGTCTGCCAAATAGAGTAATACTTGCATCTGTCCATACCTACTTCGTACATTCTTGAATTGTCATCTCTCGGTTGCGAATAAGTGTCAAATTTTTCAACAACGTCAGAGGGTTCGCCGTATTTTTCGGTTAGCATTTTTTTTAAGTCAAAGTAATTACCCGAAAGAGTTGACCAAGTATCTTTGTCTGGAAAAATTACAGCTATCTTGTGAACTAAATCTTTTTGTTTTAGTGTTGAAACGCCCACATAACAATCTTTGTAACCTGCGAAGTCTCCATTTAGTATCGCAGTGCCGTCTTCTGTTCCTAAATGTGTAAAACCATTTTGTTTCATTTTGGAAACATATTCGTTAAGTGTTCCGTCAATAGGAACGCCCTTAAAAGTAAGATGCTCTGATTTCTGAGCAAAAGTTAACATTGTCGTTAACGTAAAAATCAATGTCAAAAAAAATGTCTTCATATCATTTGTCTTGTTAGATTACTTTTCTGTGAGTGGTCGCCCTATGCTGACACACAACGTTTCGGCGGTGTGCTGTTCGGTGGCTCATCACTAAACTTTCAACGAAGAA
>CAZLZF010000049.1:594-4749 GCA_964563945.1 Candidatus Woesearchaeota archaeon | reverse complement strand
AACTACTTACACATATCGTGTTAGTAGGGAAAAAGGAAGTTAATAAGGTTTACGATATAATCACTACGAAAACGATACAATTTAATTACCCTGATTTGAAGGCTTCCTAAGGGGGTTAAGGTGCAAAAAAGGGGGTGCAAACTTCCGAGACACTTTCAGGGCAAAAAAAGAGCTGCGAAAGCAATATGTCAGGGGGATATTTATGTGTTTAATGAAACAACCCAAGCCACTAAAAGATTTGTCTGATGCATTAATAGAGTGCAAAGCTTTTGCAAAGCGTGGTCATGTGCTTGCGAATGACGCTGTATCATTGCTAAATCGGGTGGTTAGAACTATATCTGAAAAATTGCAGGATGAAATAAACAACCTCGAAATTAGCAATTTTAATGACAACTCAACTACCGGTAGTTTGGTGTCACAACTATCTTCAATACGTTCGAACTTTGAGATTCTTCCGCAACGTCTTATGGAGGACATAGATGCGATATCAAAAACATCGTTTTCAATAACGTTATTTGGAAGAACCATGGCGGGCAAATCCACCATAATGGAGATTTTGACCCACGGCAGAGGCGATTCTATCGGGAAAGGTGCACAACGCACAACCCGTGATGTTAGGACTTATACATATAGAGATTTACAGATTACTGATGTTCCGGGTATTGCTGCATTCGAGGGAGAAGAAGACGAGGACGTGGCATTTGATGCCGCAAAAAAAAGTGACCTAATTTTATTCCTGATAACAGATGATGCACCACAAGCCTGTGAAGCAGAGTGTCTGAACAAAATCCTTGGACTCGGCAAGCCGGTAATTTGCCTAATTAATATTAAGGCAGACATTAATAATTCAACCAGCCTTAAGATGTTCAGGCGTGATGTCCAGAAAAAATTTGATAACGAGCGATTGGATACAATCAAACAGCAGTTTTTCGATTTTGGAACACAGTATGGGCAGGACTGGCGTACTATCCGATTTGCCTATGTCCATTTAAAATCTGCATTCCTTTCCCAACAAAGCGATTTTAAGGAAAGTAGTGATGAGTTGTATAACTTGTCTCGCTTTAACTATGTCGAGAACTTAATTGTAAGCGAAATATGCAAGAATGGTAGCTTTTACAAGCTAAAGGCATTTTCAGACATTGTTGTTGTACCTGTCGTAGATGCTTTGGAAACCTTGTTCAGTCAGAGTGCACAAAACAGCGAACAGGGGTCTATTCTCGTTGGCAAGCGGAAAAAGCTGAAGAAGTGGACAGATGATTTTGAGTCTGACGGAAAGAGTCGAATTGAGACATTGCTGTCCTCCATCACAAGTGAATTAAAACGCGAAATCGCCACATTCGCAGAGGACAATTATGATAACTCAAATGCGAGCAGCGAATGGAATAAAATTTTGAAAACCCGGAATGTTGAGCAACGTACCTCAGAGTTGCTAAAACAACTCGGCAAAGAATGTGAGGAAGAACTCCGCGAAATAAGCCGAGAAATAAATTCCGAGATAAAGTTCTCGCACACAGTCTTTTCTGATAGCTCTATTAATATGCATATGCTAGTTGTCGGGAAACGCATATGGAACTGGGCTACGACACTGGTAAGTGGTGGGCTGATGATAGCTGGCTTATTTCTTACAGGTCCAATAGGCTGGATTGGTTTGGGCGTCGGTTTATTTGGGTGGTTAGGGTCATTCCTTTTTAGTGACCGCGAGAAGAAAATTCGCAATGCCCGTCAAAAATTAGAAAAAAAACTCTCTGACCACATCGACAAAATGATTGTTGGACTTAGAAAGAAGATGCTTGATGTCTTGTACAACGAACTATTGAAGAAACAGCTATACCCAATGAACAGCACAATTGACGATGTCGTTAGTTCAATCTTTACGCTATCCAAAACGCAGCAGGAATTTGCTGTTGCTCTTAATAGCAAGCTTCAAGAGATAAATATGGCTGTCATTAAAGAGGCATTAGCATATTTGGGATTCACTGGATTGGAATGGCATATTGCAAGTACCGCAAGAATACCTGGATACGCAATGATGATTGTCCTTGAAGATGGAAAGTATTTCCCAGATGACGCATCCAAGGCTTTATTTTATCTGCTTAAGGAAAAGGTTTGGTTTGTGTTCAAAAAAGAAAATGTAAAATCGATGCTGTCACAGGCAATAGGGCGGGGATGCGACAGGGATACAATTAGAATCCAATATATCGATGATACTCCGCGAATCGCGCATATCCCTTCCATTGATACCGTTGATGCGAGTACAAGGAACCGCATACGAATGGCACAACAAATTACAGAACTACTGATTATGAAATAAGGAGGTAATCGCTATGAATGAACAAGATTCAGTATCCATTGCCGTATGGACGGAAAAAAGCAAAAAATTACTCGAAAGTGTCCGGCAGTTGCTCAATAAAATCGGGTACGATGAGAGTGGTATGCCCCAAGATGTATTTGAGGGTAATAAACCGGTAAGCCTTGTCTTTGCAGGACAGTATAGCGCTGGGAAGTCGAGCATTTTGAAAGCCTTAACGGGGATTGAAGGTATCGCAATTGGCGCAGGCATAACTACACAAGAAGCCCACTCCTATGATTGGAATGGGATCGAAGTAATCGATACACCTGGCATCCATACGACACTCCGTCCTGACCACGATGAAATCTCGTATCAAGCAATCGCAAACTCTGACATGCTTGTTTATGTCGTTACACAGGAATTATTCGATGATTTCATCGGTCAGAACTTCCGCAGATTATTGCTCGAAAAAGACAAGGCCGGGGAAATGATTCTGACTGTAAACAAGATGGCTGACATCGGCAATACGATTGAAAACCAAGAGACCAAGCTAAAGGACTTGGAGAAAGTAACCACACCATACACTCCTGCTCAACTGAGGACAGTTTTCGTTGATGCTGAATCATATTTAGACAGCCTTTCGGAATCGGACATTGAAATCGCAGAAGAGCTTAGAGAACGTAGCAATTACGATACGCTTGTAGCAACATTAAATGCCTTTGTACGAGATAAGGCTATTTCCTCGAGAATGACGACAGTATTGTATAGGTTGTTCGAATTTCTCCAAAAAGCTGTCCTTGAATATCAACCCACTACAGGCGACAGCGACATTGATGCGCTCGAAGAACATTTACTACAAGAACGCCACATCATGGTAAACACGCAATGGAGGATAGAAACATCGGTTAAATCTATATTCGAAGATGCGGCTTCGCAAATACGCGAAAAAGGTCGTGAAGTCGCTAATTCTATTTACAGTTTTGACAATGAAGCAGATGCAAACGAAGCAATTAACGTTGCCTATAATGAGGTCAACACAATCACGACCGCCTGTGTTGATAGCGTGACCCTTAGAATAACAGAACTGTCAAACGATTGCCAAGTGCAATTGGATGAATTCTATAAATCCGATTTTTCTCAGGCTCTGAAATTCCGCTTGGAAAATAAGTATGCAAAAGGGAATCCGCTCATTGAGCGTCTGTTTAAGTCTGATGTTCTGGCTCAAGGCAGTAGCAAAATAATTGCAAATACTGCCGGTAAAAACGCTGCAGCAACCGGGTTAAAAGCGTTTACGGGAAGCAACATCCACCAAATGGTTTTAGATATCGGTCACTTTTTCGGCCATAGTTTTAAGCCGTGGGAAGCTGTCAAGTGGGTCAAAGGCATCAATGTCGCAGGTAAAGTGTTTGGCGTCTTCGGAGTGGTATTTTCGCTTGGAATGCAGGCTAAGGAAGATGTAGATACTGATAAACGTCAGCAAGAAATGAGAAAAAATCGTGAAGAACTCCGCGCTGGCTTTAACAATGCTGCTAACGAAGTTGTGAAATACTTCAACAATGCGCTGGTCGATTTCTTGGCTAAAAACTATCTTACTCGTATCACCCAAATAGATTCACAGATTTCAGAAATCAGAAATATGCGTATCGGTAAATCCGAAACATGTAAACTGCTTGAGAGCGCACAGACTGATTGTAGGCTTTTGATATCTGACATCCATCAAAGTTACTCAGACAATGGTGATATCTGTGACTAAAACCTCTCGTAATAACGAAAAGCCCGCCCGAAGGCGAGCTGTCTTACTGCTATTGATTATGCCTGAATTTCTGTGCCATTCTTAAAGGTGAACCTTATATCCTCTTTATTAT
>CAZLZF010000049.1:0-584 GCA_964563945.1 Candidatus Woesearchaeota archaeon | reverse complement strand
AGCTTTTCGTCAAATTCGGTAACCAGCTTTTCTTCTCTTCTGAGTGTATCAAGGAAGGCATTCATGGTACTGAGTCTTGTTTGCTTGTCGTTGATTTCTTCAGTAACCACAGTATGGCGAGCCTTGGCAAGGTCAAATCGGTCAACCAGCCCATTATATCGTTCTTGGTATTCTTCTTGGTCGAGAGCGAACTGTGCGTTCTCGCCGATGGCTTGCTGTATCATCCCGGCAATAACCTCTATCTCATTTTGCAGTTCGGCTTGCTCCTTTTCCAGATCTGCGGTATCAAAAACAGTAGATTTTATAAGTTCAAAGTTTCCGAGTATTTCATCCCTGTCAGCGAGTAGCTTATTAACCGCTGATATGAAGAGCGTCTTGATTGTTTCCTCGTCAAGATGAGGTGTTAGGCAATAGTTGTCCTTATCGTATTTGCGGTTACATTGGTAAATGGTGCGGCGGTATTTGCTGGTGGAATGCCATACCTTTGAGCCGTACCAAGAGCCACACTCCCCGCATTTTATCCTGCTTGAAAATATGCTGACTCCGCTTCGGCGGTTAGGACCAGGATTGCGGTTCTCCAGTTC
>CAZLZF010000048.1:0-4750 GCA_964563945.1 Candidatus Woesearchaeota archaeon | reverse complement strand
TTTTCTAAATTAAATTTTTCTACTAAAATAATGCTTGCACTCATTTTATATTCATGGATTTTATACTTGAGAAGTTTTTTTATTTCATTTAGTGAAATGCCAATATACTTTTTTGCAATTTCTCTTTGTTTTGGAACACTAATCCCTAAAAATATTTCTTTATTTGCGTATTCGTTTTTTGAAGTTTTATAAAATTTTTTAAAAGCCTCTGCTTGTTTTTTATTTTTTAATTTTAAAAGTTCGAATTTAATTTTTTCAATCATTTTATTATAAAAATTCTAAAACTAATAAATTTAACTAGAAAAATTTATTTTGCAATTTTTTCTTTTGGTTGAGTTTTGCTTTTCTTTTTTTGTTCAGTAGTTGTTTTTTTGTTTTCCTTTGCTTTCAAATTTGCATTTTCGTTTGAACTTTCTTCGTTAGCTTTTTCATTTTCCTTAACCTCAACTTTATCTTCTACTCCGTCCTTGTCTTTATCTTTTGGTTCTTCCTTTGTTTCTTTTTTAACTTCTTTTTTCTCAGAAGATTTTTCTCTCTTTTCTATTTTATTTCTTCTAGCACTAATTTTTTTAGGAATATCAACTAAAGTTACTCTTACAATTTCTCCTTCTTTTATTGCCTTTACTTTTATTTTATGTATTGGGTTTTTTATTCCTCTTGCCCAAATTGCTTCGTTAACAGAAATATCTAATTTTATTTTGTTTAAATCTCTATTTTCAACTTTCATATGTTTAGCTAAAAATTCTTTCACGCTTTTTACCGCTTTGTTTGATTTTTTGTATCTGGGAACCGATCTAAATTTTGCTCTAAGCGGGATTACATATTCTCTTTCAAGTGTGTTTGTTTTTTCTTTTTCCATTTTATCCGTAGTGATTTGGTCTAGCTATTCTAGGTTTCATATGTATTTTTCCTCTCTTCCAATTTCTTTTGAATCTTGTAATCGCAGAAGGATGAACTCTTTTACCAATTCCGAATTTTCTTAAAACTGCCCAAACCGGAGCCCATTTTGTTTGTCTTCCTTTTTTGACAAGTCTTTCTTTTTTCAGCGAGTTTTTAATTCCCATTTTATTTTGCTCCTCCAAGAGTTTCTAAAAATTCTTTACCTTTATTTGTTAATTGTCTTCCAGGCCTACTCGATCTTACTCCAGAGACATCTTTGACAATTTGAGTTAATCCTGCCTTATCACATTGTTGTAATATTGTTCTAATTATTTTTCCAGAAGATTTTTTGTATTCTTCCGGCCTAGAACCTCTTGCATCCTTTGAACCATATTTTGTTCTAAGTCTGTTTACTCCAACAACTTTATTTAAATAAATTTGTCTTAATATAGATGCTGTTCTTTTATGCCAAAAATTTTCATCTTCAATCGGTCTTTGTTTCGAAGGACCAGATTTTATAAAAAGCGACCATTCTGGTTGAGAAATTTCTGGAATTTCTTTTAATGCTTCAGCTAATTTTAAATTGTACTTTTTTGCTTCAATTTCAAATACTTTTGTCATTTTGTTTTGGCTTGCTTTTCAGCAATAGATTGGAACTAACCAATTAACCTAATTCCTTAGTATTTTTTTGATTTATAAATCTTTGGGAAATTTTTTCCAATTCTTTTTTTAATTTTATTTTTCTATAATCTTTTTTATTTTTCATTTGTTTCAAAAAAGATTTAATTTTTTTAACGACCAAAACTTTATAAACTAATTTTTCGGTGATTTGGATATGTCAAAAGAAGAAACGCAAACAAAAAAGAAAAAAAAGTCAGAAAAGGTTGAAGAAGAGCTAGTAGAAGAATCCGATGTAAAAGTTGCAGAGGAAGAATCGAGCACAAAATCAGTAATTGACCTCGAAGCAAAAAAGAAAGAATTACTTGAAAAAGTAAAAGCTCTTAGAGAAAAAAAGATAGAGGGTGCAGACATTAATACAGAAGAACTTAAAGAACTTGTAAAAGCAAAAAAACGTTCGGATATGCTTATCCCTTTAGACGATTATGTTAAATCTGGAATTTATTTAGGAACAAGAGTTGTTACTCCGAACATGCGACCTTTTGTTTATAGAAGAAGAGCCGACGGATTAGCTATTTTTAATACAGACTTAATAGACGAGAAATTAAAGGAAGGAATAGAATATTTATCAAAATTCAATCCAGAAGAAATAATTTTAGTTTGTAAAAGACAGGCTGGATGGAAGGCTGCAGAAGCTCTTTCTAAATTAACTGGAATAAGAGTTTTCACAAAAAAATATCCTGCAGGAATTCTTACAAACACCCAATTAAAAGATTTTACAGAAAATGAATTAACCGTCGTGTGCGATCACTGGTTAGACAAAAACGCACTTATTGATACATTAATCACCAAGAAAAAAGTATTAATGATTTGTGATACAAATAATTTTTCAACAGGAGCAAATCAGGTGATCATTGGAAATAATAAAAGTCAAAGAAGCCTCGGTGTAATTTTTTATCTCATGACTAGAGAATATTGCAAGGTAAAAGGAATCAAAGTAGAAATTCCTGAATTAGATTGGTGGACTGGAGAAATTGACGGTTAATTTCTTATAACTTTTTTATAATTTTTTTAATCGATTTTTTTAGCAAATATTTTTGATTTATTTTTGGTTTTGTCGTCATTCTCCCGAAACATTTATAAAGCGTAATTCTCTCAACTTTTCATTAACTAAGATGAGTGCCTTAATAAAACGCAAAATCAATCGTGGTAAGGTATGATGTATGTAGAAACTTTGTTGTAGTTCTAATAAAAATTATTTATAATTAACAGCCAATAGTTAGGAGAAGTGTGAAGTGGTTTATTCTTACAAATAAACTGCGCAATCGAGATTTTTTTTAAAAATTTATGAAATTGTCAAATCTAGTTGATCCTGCTAGGGGCTGCGGCTCTCTGGTTTGCAATTAGGCATGCAAGTCTGACGATAAGTCGGCGAACTGCTCAGTAACACGTAGCTAATCTACCCTATAGTCAAGGATACCCTCGGGAAACTGAGGTTAATACTTGATAAGAGATATTCCCTGGAATGATTTATCTCAAAAATTCGTGCTATAGGATGAGGCTGCGGCGGATTAGGTTGTTGGCGGGATAAAAGCCCACCAAGCCGAAGATCCGTAAGGGCTCTTAGCGGAGAGGCCCTGAGAGGGAATCTGAGACACTATTCCCAGCCCTACGGGGTGCAGCAGCCGGGAATCATCTGCAATACGCGCAAGCGTGACAGTTTGAACTGGAGTGCTTTCCAAATGGAAAGCTTTTGTGAAATGTAAAAAGTTTTACGAATAAGGACTGGGTAAGACGAGTGCCAGCCGCCGCGGTAATACTCGCGGTCCAAGTCGCAGCCATTTTTATTGGGTCTAAAACATCCGTAGCTTGCTTTGCAAGTTCTCTGTGAAATCCCGTTTCTCAAGGGCGGGGCGAGCAAAGAATACTACAATAGCTAGAGATTGGAAGACGTAAGAAGTATGTTCGAAGTAGCGGTAAAATGTGTTAATCTCGAACAGACTAACAAGAGCGAAGGCATCTTACGAGGACAGTTCTGACAGTAAGGGATGAAGGCCAGGGGCGCAAAAGGGATTAGATACCCCTGTAGTCCTGGCAGTAAACACTGTACACTAAACATTAGCACCTCCTCGAGAGGTATTAGTGCTGAAGCGAAGGCGAAGAGTGTGCTACTTGGGAAGTATAGTCGCAAGACCGAAACTTAAAGGAATTGGCGGGGGGGTACTACAACGGGTGACGCGTGCGGTTCAATTAGATTCTACACTGAAAATCTCACCAGGAGCGACAGCAGAATGAAGGTCAGTCTAAAGGGCTTACCTGACACGCTGAGAGGAGTTGCATGGCCGACGTCAGCCTGTGCCGTGAGGTGACCTGTTAAATCAGGTAACAGGCAAGACCCACGTATATATTTACTACGTGTACCATATATAGATTGCCTTGGTAACAAGGATGAGAGTGTGGGCTACGTTAGGTGAGTACAGCCCGAATCCCCTGGGCAACACGCGCGCGTCAATGGTAAATACAACGGGACGCAACTCCGAAAGGAGAAGCTAATCTCTTAAAATTTACCTCAGTTTAGATTGTGGGTTGAAACCCACCCACATGACACCGGAATCTGTAGTAATCGTTTGTTATCAACGAACGGTGAATATGTCACGGTCTCTTGCACACACTGCCCGTCAAACCAACCAAGTTATGTTATGGTGAAACCCTTCGGGGGAGAACCTTGATATGACGAGGTAGGTTAAGTCGTCACAAGGTATCTGTAGGGGAACCTGCAGATGGATCACCTCCTATAAAATTAAAACAATAACAATTGTTTCTACATACTCATCTTTTGTTAACCGCGTTAGATTAAAATAATCACACGGGCCCGTTGTCCAACGGCTAAGATGCTTGCCTTGCACGCAGGAGATCCGTGTTCGACTCACGGCGGGTCCATAACAAAAGAACTTAGTTAATTCACAAATCATATTCACTTATGTGAAAGTCCAACTTTATTGTTGGGCGGTTCCAAAAAATTTTTGGGATCGCTTCGAGAACACGAGGGATAAGGTCCTCGGAAAAAATCTTGTTAAAAAGATTTTTCATGTTCAATGAGATAAGTAACAGGAATCCCACTAATAAATATAACAAATATTTTTTAGTAAATTAAAGAAAAATATTCTACTATTTTATACTGGTAGATGGATAGCTTGGTTTTGGTTCTGATGACGGACGTGGCAAGCTGCGATAAGCTTGGGGGAGTTGCATG
>CAZLZF010000047.1:0-4766 GCA_964563945.1 Candidatus Woesearchaeota archaeon | reverse complement strand
AAATATCAAAAATTCAATCAATAGGTTTTACTTTGATAAATTCTTGTAAATATTCTTCATATTTTGGAAATAAATCAAATTGCCAGTTCATCAATTTTTCACAAAATTCTTCATTACGAGAGATATTCTCGTATGATTTTTGTAAAATATCAATTTTCCAACTTTCTAATTCTATTTTTTTTCATTTTCTATCTTTTGATAAATGATTTATAATTTCATCAAAATCAAAAACATTAAGCTCCAAAATAGCACTCATAATTTTTCAAAAAAGCAATTCTTTATTTTCAAAAAATGGCTCTTCTTCAAAGTAAGATTTTATAAATTGAGGTCTAAAATTCTCAAAAGAATTAATTTTAGACCAACTCAAAGATTTTATTTTTCTTTCCATTTTTTAATTTTTTAAAGTATAAAAGAGGAAGAATTATTTTTCTTCCTCTGGATTTATCATTTTAGCTCACTCATCATCTATTTCTGCTTCTTTTATTTCTTCAATTCAGTTTAATTTTTCTTTAATATCATCTTTTATTTTTATCAAATCGTCTAATTGTTCTTTGTTTATAAAGTTAGGACTTTTCTTCCTAATTTTATTTAATTCTAAAAATATATTTTTCAATTCTTCTTCAGAATTGATAGAATACATTTTTTCATAAAAAGAATTATAATTCTTATTTTGTTCTTCTTCACTAACTTCAGGTATATTTGCTTTTTTTACTTCTGTTTTTTTATCATTCCAATCTTCACTTTCGTCATATGTTCATCAAAATAATTCTTGAAAAGCTCATCTTAATCATTGTGCTTCAGCTACTTTTTTAATCATTGTTGCTGGTTTTGAATCCCACACCGTTTTTTTACCATTCTTTCAGGGTTGTATATATTCGGATAATTCAACAAAAGTAAACATTGCCTTACTTGAACTTTTCCTTTTTACAATACAGTAAGCTCAAATTAGCTTACCTCTATCTTTGAAGTTATATGAGTGTTCAACTTCTCAGTTTTTTACTTCAAATTTATCATTTTCGTAGACTGCGTCTACGCTATGATAATCGTACTCTTTATTTGATTGAGCTGATTTTCTATATCAGTCCCTTCAAATAAAGATATTTGCACTTATATCTCCATATTTGACCGCCCAAATTTCCCTTAAGAAGGGATTTAATCAAGTTGCTTTTCAAATTCAAACAAAAGTTTGAAATTCATTGTTTGTAAGATTTTTAGCAAACAACTCTTTAATTTCTGTCTGCTTATCTGCAGACCATATTTGTAATTCGTTACTCATAATTTGCATTTTTTATAAAACTAAATATAATTTTATAGTCTAGAACAAGACTATAATTGATTAGCTTTTGCTAATCTTTTATAATTTATATCTTTTACTATTTCATTTGCTTCTTCTACAATAGAATTAGCAACATTTTTTGTAAAAAACATATTTCATATGTTGAAACCTCTTCTTGAGGTTCTTTTTATTTTTTTAAATGTTTTCATTTTTTTATTTTTATTTTAAAAATTAAACTTCTTGCTCTTCACGAGCTTCATCACATCTAGCCTGATAATCATCAGCACAGGTGTCTCAATATGATGAAGTTGCTTTAATTAACTCATCGTATTTATGGGCTTTGGCTTTAAGTTCGTTATATCTAATCATAGGAATAGATATAACAATTCAGTTTAAGTCTTCTTTCATAATTTTTAAATTAATTAAAGTAAATCTCAATCCCGACATAGGATTGTAATCGCTATAGCAACCGCTATAACTAAAATTAAATCTAACATATAACTTTTTCGATTATGTTATAAATTTATATTTAGGCATATTTTGTTTTTTAAAAATATAAAGAAGTAGAGGATTAGGTTTCTACTTCTTCTTCTAATTCATTAATTGTATAATTAGTTCATAATATAGAATTAATAGCTTTAGTTATTAATACTTTATTATTGATACTAATATTATTTTTGCTCCAATTTCTAATAATTGGCTGAAAATTACTGTAAGTATAAACATAGTTTTTATTTTCATTATGTGCTTTTTGATTTAATGTGTTTATTATTAAATCAACAATTCAGTAATTTTGCTTTACTATTTTTCAAATTCTTTTCATATTATTACATATTATACATATATTTTGTATATTTAAGAAGTAAAAAAATAAAGGATCAACATACAAAAACAAATAAGCATATAGCTATTAATTGCTACAATTTAGCAATTATTGTTTGTATTTCCCCTTATCGAGTCGCAACTCTATTTTAAAGAACATTTAAATATACATTCATATTATACATATATTTTGTATAAAAATCAAATTTTATTTGTTTTTTTAGCTTGACTTTATATATTAATGTTGCTATAATGGCAAATAAAAAGTATAGAATAATAAAAAAGCTCTATTTTGAGCCTTTTATTATTTTTTCTAATTCTTCCTTTGCTTTCTTTACATTTTCTTCGCTTTTTTTCAAACTTTCTTTATAACAAGTTTTTCTAAAAAAGTTGTAAAGGTTTTCCATAGTTTCTCACTTATAATTTACTTCTAAACTTTTATTATACCATTCTCTTACTATTTTTAGTGGTATGTTATATTTAATAGTGATTAATATATCATTAATAGAATAGAACTCATCACAAATATCTAAAGGTCAATTTTTTATACCTTGGTAATCAATCAACCGATAATCTTTATATTTTCTTTCATTAAAGCATTCTTTATAATATCTTATAGCAAACTCTTTTACTATTTCCTCTATTATTTTGTTATATTTATTTATCATAATTTATTTATTAAGTAATATAAAAATTTATTTCTCATTCATTACCCCAGTATTTATAAGCATTTAATTTATAAATTTCTCTATCATTATATTTATCTTGTCAATAAAATAATGTATCTGTAAAAGCTTTGAAAAGATTATCTATATCTGGACTTTGTCTGTGAGGTTTTCAATTTACTTGTCCCTTTAATTCTTTTTGTTTTTTACTTCAAGTTTTTGGTATCTCAAAAATAAATTCAAGTCTATAAACTCAATTTATTAAAGCTAACATCATTTCTTCTTTTGTAAATTCTCAAGCTTCAATTAAAGCTCTTAGTTCATTCATTTTGTTATGATATTCTTTTGCTCTTGGTGTAAATCTTCATCATTTTCAGTTGCTTCTTACAGCTGGAAAAGGTTTTATATTGTATTTCATAAATGTTTTTGTTTTAAATATTCTTTAGATAAACTTCAATTTATTCAATGTGCTTTCTGATGACATAAATGGCATAAAGCTATTAAATTGTCTGGGTGGTCTTGTAAATGTTTTGTTTTCTTTCAAAAGTGACTACGGAACTCGATATGATGTATATTAACTGCTATATCTCAACAAACCTCACAAAGTGGATTTTCTCAGTATTTTTCAAAATAGTTTTTTAAATATTTTTTCATATTCTTATTTAATTATAAACTATTTATTAAATCACTCATTTTGATTTCAAACTTTTCCAACATTCTCTTTTATCATCTTCAGTCCAATCTTGAGAATACATTGATTTTTTATTATCTTTAGCCCATTGTTTTAAATCAATAGCATAAAATCAATATTTTTGGAAACAATCACAATTATATCATCAGTTAATTAAATCGTGCTTATTTCAGTAATCGCAAATTACTTTATATCAAGAACCTCAACTTATATTTTTTTCTTTAAATCTTAGAATATCTTTTCTTTGTCAATCAAATAATATCTTTCAATTATCAATATCAGTTATTTTATAAAAATCATTCATTTTTAAATTTTCTACATCTTCTCTTATTATATCATATTGAGTTTTTGTAATATGTAATTCTATTTCATCATTTCACTCTTTTATATAACATATATGAGTTCTTAAATTTGTGCTTAATTGTGCCATAATTTTAAAATTAATAATAAACTAACATCCCCTTGGTTTTTTTCTTTCACTCTTAATTCTTACTGCTTCATTATAAACACTTGCATAATGTTTATAAAGAGTTTCAGCATTATATATTTTTCATTTCCAAAATTCTAATTTAGTTGAAAGTTCTATAATATTTAATACAAAATCAATTCTACTCATATTTGCTTTTTCACATATCATTCAAAAATCTTTCGCTGTTAATATGTTCTGTATTCTATTCCTCTCTTGACTTCAAGATTTATAAATAAGTCATAAACTTAATACTTTATCTTTTATAATTTCTTGCATTTTATTTATATCTTCTTTTCTATTATCTATTTTTTCTAATTCAAAACTTTGTTTTGTTATTTCTTTAGAAATAATATTGTTTTGATTTGATTTGATTTGACTTGATGTTACTTGATTTGAATTGGTCGCATTATTTCAGCTTCAAAGGGGTTCATCAGTGTCGGCCATCAGTGTCGCTTCTGCTTCATCTAGCCTTTTTTCTCATTTCTTTGCCCTTGCTTTATTTTCCATTTGTATTGCTTCTCTCCATATAGAAACTACAAGTCATCATCTCAAAGATTGTTCTATTTTTATATCTTCTCAATAAGCAAGTCAAAATATTGTTTTTAATACATATTCACTATCATCTTTAGATAAATATTTTATCTGTGTGTAATATGATGATGGAATTCTTAATATATCCATAATTTTAATACTTAAAAAAACATTCAATTGGCTGTACTCGCTAAAGATTACCAATTAAATGTTTTTTAAAATATGCGAGTACATTTAAAATCTTTAGCTATTTTTATTATATTCATTTCTTATTAAAAATCAAGTTTAATTATCTCTTTCATATTAGTTATT
>CAZLZF010000046.1:0-4789 GCA_964563945.1 Candidatus Woesearchaeota archaeon | reverse complement strand
ACCAAAAGGTTTAAAGAACTAAAAATCATTTTAAAATCATGACAGATATGGGTGTAGCAAAAATACAGATAGGAAAAAACGGTTTAAGTGAAAACTTCTTTCTAACCTTGGAAAGTTATTTTAAACTTCATAAAAATGTTAAAATAATTGTTCTTAAGAGTGCAAGGGAAGATAAAGAAGAGACAAAGAAATATTCTGAAAAAATTCTTGAAAGATTAGGAAAAACATATACTGCAAGGATTGTTGGACATACCATTGCACTAAAAAAATGGAGAAGAGACAAAAGAGAGTGACTCTTTTTTATTTGAATTAAAGAAATATTTTTTTGTGTTCCGATTTTACAAACCTTTTTATATCTACTTTTCAAACTTCTTTTATGAAAAATTTAGTTATCAATGCCGGTTCAAGTTCTTTAAAATTTCAAGTTTTTGACGAAGATAAATCTATTCTTTCCGGTTTAATTGAGGAAATTGGAAGCGATAGATCAAAGGTAAAAATAAAAGAAGACAATAAAAAAACAGAAGAAAATTTAGAAATAAAAAATCATCGAGAAGCATTTCTGAAGGTTTTAGATTTCCTAAAAGAGAGGAACCTTTTAGAAGAAATATATTTTGTTTCTCATAGAATTATTCATGGCGGGGAAAAATTTAAGGACAACATTTTAATCGATGATGAAGCGGTTTTAAAAATGGAAAGTTTAATTGACTTGGCGCCATTACATTACGGACCACACATTGAAGGAGTAAAAATTATGCGAGAGCTTTTACCAAATGCAAAACATTTTGGAATTTTTGATACAGCCTACCATTCAACAATGCCAGAAGAATCTTATCTTTATGCGGTTCCTTACGAATGGTACAAGAAATACGGTGTTCGTAAATATGGTTTTCACGGGTCTAGTCATAAATATGTGGTAAGCCGTGCTGTCGAAATTATAAAAAAAGAAAATTCAAAAGTAATCTCTTGTCATTTGGGAAACGGGGCAAGCATATGTGCCGCAATTGACGGAAAAAGTTTTTGCACTTCAATGGGTTTGACGCCTCTAGAAGGATTAATGATGGGAACCCGATCAGGTTCAATTGATCCGGCAGTTATAAAATTTATCTCTGAAAAAGAAAACCTTTCTATAAAAGAGATTGACAATATATTAAATAAAAAATCTGGGCTACTCGGAGTTTCAGAATTAAGTTCCGATATGAGAGAAATAGAAAAAGGATTGTCGGAAAATAACGAAGGAGCTAAAAGAGCATTTAATCTTTTTTGTCATAAATTAATTGAACAAATAGGAGCATACATTGCAACAATCGGTGGAGTTGACGCAATAATTTTTACCGGAGGAATAGGAGAAAAAGGATTTTTGGTTAGAAAATTTGTTTCGGAAAAACTTTCTTTTTTAGGAGTAGAAATCGATGACGAAAAAAATAACTCAAACTTTATCGGAGAAATTTCAAAAGAAAATTCCAAAGTTAAAATTTTTGTAATTCCGACAAATGAAGAATTACAGATGACAATTGATTCAAGAGAAATATTAAAAACTCTTTAATCGCTAACCTTTTAAATTCTTTAATTATTCAATTAATATATGCAGTCGTGGTTAAGTGGCAGAATACGACCTTGCCAAGGTTGTGACCCGAGTCCGATTCTCGGCGACTGCATTTCTTTTTCAAAAGTAAACATTTAGTTCCAAAATCGAAAGAGTTTGTGACGAGAAGCGGGCGAGGAGAGGGAGATTCTATAATTGCCTTATTTAATATGCAAAAAATATGTTTTTTTAATAGGACTATTCAAGAATAGTTACAAAACAAAGGTTTAAAAACTTAAAAAAATAATTTATTTTTATGGTTAAAGCAGATTTGCACAATCATTTAAGGACAAGTAGTCGAGTCCGAAGTGGAGATTTTAATCGTGTAATTGACATTACCTCAGCTAGGCTTGGAGAGGATGCAATTATAGGAATTATAAATCGTTCTGACCAAAAATATGAAAATCTTGTTAATCAAAAAGGTTATGATAGGGAAGTTATAGAAAAAAATGGAAGTGTCGTTTATGTTCCAGAAAAGAAAGTTTATATTATAAAAGGTCAAGAAGTTTTAAGTAGAGAAGGAAGTTTGCTTGTTTTGGGCGTTCCGAAATGGGCTCAACTTGTAGAAGGAAATTCCTTAGAGAATACAATAAAAGAAGCCCAAGAAAAGTGGGGCATAGCTATAGCAAATAATATGTTACATAAGAATGGAATTTGGAATTATCTAACAAAAAACTTGAGGATTTTAGAAGATTTGGATGGTATTGAAATTTACAACAGTAAGGCAGATTTTTCGTGTCCCCTCAGTCCATATACTTATAATGCCAACGGCACTTCAAAAGACTTTTATCATTTGGTCCAAAAAAGATTTCCAAACCTAGGGGCTCTTTCTTCATCCGATGGAGATTCTTTTTATGAAATAGGTTCAAGCTATACCGAATTACCAAATCCAGATAAAAATAATTTTAAAAACTGGTTAAAAAATTCAATTCATGAAACAAATCTTGAATCAAAAAGAGAAAATCATCCTTCAAAAATCGGAGCAATAGACCACATTTTGGATTCTATTTTAATAAATGGAATTGGATCAAAATTTGGATTGATTTAATTTTTAAAAAATTATTTTTTAATTGCTTTTCTTTAGAAGATTATTCAATTCGTTAAAATCCTTTATATTTTTTCTATTGTTTATTTTACCGTTTCAAATTCCATTTTGTTTTTGTAATATTAAGATATTAATTAATATTTTTATTTAATTTTTTATTTATTAAAATTTATAATTTCCACAGAATTTTGATCAAATATTGCAATGTGCTAAAAGACAAAGAACGCCCACTGCTGCGAGGTTCGTCATCCCAATTTGTTTCCTTTTTTATTCCGAATTTTTTCTTACAAATTGAAACTCCTCATCGAACTTTATAATTTCCACAGAATTTTGATCAAATATTGCAATTGGCGTAAAACATTTCGAAGAACGCCCACTGCATGAGTGAGACGAAATATTTTACGCCCCGAGTTTATTTTTAATTATATCTATTTATCGATGTTGAATTATTTAAATCTTTCTTATTTTTTGAGCTTTGCGTCAAAAGTAATTTAATCTTATTTTTTGTTTTTCGAAATATTTATAAAGAATATTAACACAATTATATTATAATATTATCATATTAATATTAATATTAAAATGCCAGAAAGAACTTTTTACGATAGGAAGCAAGAAACAAATATTCTCAAAGAAAAATACGGTTCTCTTAAATTTGGAGAAATGTTGGTTATCTACGGAAGAAGAAGGGTTGGAAAAACAGAGCTAATTAAACAATTTATAAAAACAGTTCCTCAGAAAAAATCTCTTTATCTTTATGTAGATTTAATTAACAAACAAGGTATGTTGAATTCGTTCTCTTTATCAATTCAAGAACAGCTTAAAGAGAATGTACTTTTTTCTGAATTTGAAGATTTCTTAAGATATGTAGAAGAAAAGTCCAAAAAAGAAAAATTTGTTTTGGTTATAGATGAATTTCAAAGATTCTTAGATATCTCTCCAGATTTTATAACAAAGTTACAAAACTATTGGGATTCTATATTAAAGAATAAAAAATTAATGCTTATTCTTGTCGGCTCATCTATTGGGATGATACAAAAAATAACGAACAGCAAGGTAGGAGCTTTATATGGACGGGGAACAAAAATTAAAATTTCTCCCTTTAGGTATGTGGATTTTAGACTTATGTTTAATACTCTGAGCGAAGAAGAAAAAATTTTAGTTTATTCAGTTTTTGGGGGAACTCCCTATTACTTAGAAAAAGTTAAAATGGTCGAGGGAGATATATACAAAAAGATTTATGAGTTGATAACAAAAAAAGGCGCAGAGTTGTTTGAAGAACCAAAGAACTTACTTGAGTACGAAAATATTAGAATACACGCAAAATATAACTCTATTCTTCAAGCAACTTCTTCGGGAAAAGAAACTCTAAAGGAAATAGAGGATTTTACTAAGATTTCTTCAAATATCCTTACCCCATATCTAAGTAGATTAGACGAATTATTGGACTTACTTGGTAAAAAAAATCCTATTTTAGGAAAAGAGAGGCTTGGTAGATATTGCGTTAAAGATAATTTTTTCAAGTTTTGGTACAAATTTATATTTCCAAACCAGAGCGCATTGAATTTGGGAAATATAAATTTTGTAGATAGTTTAATCAAAGAAAATCTTAATTCTTATGTTGGGAGGATATTTGAGGATATTGTTAGAGAACTTCTTGTTTTATATAATACAAAAGAAATAAAAGGAGTAAAGTTAAATTTTGAAAATATTGGTTCTTGGTGGAATAGAGGAGATACGGAAATAGATATACTTGCATATAACCTAAAGGAAAAAAGATATCTTGTAGGAGAAATTAAATGGACGAATAAGAAATTGGATTTAGATGTTGTCCAAAATTTAGAAAGGAAATATAAACTGATTAATCGCCAAGGCAAGTATGGTTTTAGTTTTGTATCAAAAAGTGGATTCACTGAAAGTGCAATTAATCGTATTAAGGAAATAAACGGAATTTCCTTAGACTTAAAAGAGATAGAAGAACTTTTTGGTAAAGTCAATTAATCTCTATTCCTTGAATTTTTTTAATACATTCTCTGCAGTTCCAAGATATGCAATAACTTTCTGTTTTCTCTTTCCATCTTCTAAAACATTATCTACAATATAGTAATATGTTCTTTTTTTGATTTTCTTGCTTCTTATGTATACCATTATAATATTAGGCACTC
>CAZLZF010000045.1:0-4801 GCA_964563945.1 Candidatus Woesearchaeota archaeon | reverse complement strand
AGCTTTGTAATTTCATCAAATACTTTTTTGAAAATTGTCCGAGCGTCCGAATATGAGTTTGGCGTTGTAGATGCTCCAACCCACATCCCAATCGAAACTTTATTATCGCCAAAAAAGTAACTATCTCCTGAATGAAAGTTTCTTCTCAAAAAGTCTAACGAAAGAATCAATTTTGTTGCTCGTTCGAATTGTTGAGCTGTCAATAATCGTAATGTATAGCGCATTATTACAGAAACTCCATCAGCATCTTTACCGTGCAAAATTCTTCTGCTAATTATTGTGAAAGCCGTAATTGCCAAATACGCTTCTGTTTTTCCGCCACCTGTTGGAAACCAAAGCAAATCAACAACATTATTTCTATCGTCAGAATCTTCGTTGATTGTAGATTCAATGTTTAAAAGGAAAAATGCTAATTGAAACGGTCTGTAATTTGGTTTGAACGAGTGATTTTTGAAAAGGTCTAAGTTGTTGTAATTGATGTTTTTGTTAATTTCTGATAGCTCAATTCCTTTTTTTCCAAACAAATCTTTGTTAGAGATTAGCATTTGAATATACATTGCCGTGTTTGCTAATAAGAAAGATTTGAAAGCTGTTTCGTTGTTATTTAGAAAATCAATATTTTTGATTAGTCTTTCGTATGTTTTGTTTTGCTTTTCTAAAATGGTACGTAACGGTTTTTTGTAATTGTCATCCGCAGTTGTCTTTTCTTGTTCAGCTGTCCAATTCTTGTACTCTTTTGCAAATAGTTTTAACTTTTGAATGATTTTTGATTTGTCAAAATCAGTCCAAATCGAAAGTTTTTTCAGCTCGGTTATGTCTTTCAAATTTGATGGGAAAGTATCTTTAAAAGCATTGCTGTAATTCTTAATATCAACTTCGGGTAAAAACGTGGTTTTTAATTCCGTTGGATTTTTGTCGTTATTCCAAGTAACAGCACAACCGTGTCCAATGGCAAAAGAGTTTTCATTTCTGTATTGAAAATTGATTAGGTTTAGTTCCTCGTCAAAAGGATTTCTTTCCGAAATTTGTTTGTAGGGTAAGAATGTAACACCCGAAACGGCAATTTCGCCCTGAAAAATTGCTTTGGTGTTTAAAAGTTCATTCCCAAATGAGAATCTATTTTTAGGGTGATTCAATCTATTAGCTAACAAAATTTTTATGAATTTACCGTAATTCGTTTCGTAAATTTTCTTGTAGTAACAAGTAACAATGGATTTGTCTTCTTTATTTTCGACTAACGGATATTCTTTTGATTCATCAACATTGATTTCCATTAGATTTAATGGAATGTTTATTGCTTCTCTCTTTACTCTTTTCCAAAGTCGCCCTAATAGCAATTCGCCTTTTTTGTAAGCAACACTATTAATTAATTCAGTTTGTTGTTCATTTTCTTTAAATCTGCTTCTGTAATTCTGAACTGACAAACCGCCTTTGTCAAATTCTTCTTTGTTTAAGGACATTAGTCCATTTTCGTACTTGAAATATTTTGAAACAGAATTGTACTGATTTTCAGAAAACTTTTTAAAATCTTCTTCTGAAATTTCTATTATCCCTTCTGTTGGTTTGATTTGAACGTACTTTGCATAATTGAAAGTTACATTTAATGTTTTTGCATCTTTTGGAACGCAAAAAGTTAAACCAAAATTGGTAGGAAAATATTGATTGGCTTCTGAATACTCACTGTTTTCTTCTGACTTTGGTGCTTTGCCAGTATTCTCATTATCATCAACATCTCCATCTTCTTTTGAATCATTATTTAGAGGTGGTGGAGTTTCATCACCATTTTGACCATTCTCTAATTCTGCATTAGCATTAGCATCAGCATTTTTCCCAATACTGTCTTTTTGGGGTTCTTCCATATCACGTTCGGGAAACAAAATTCCTGAATAATACCTGCTTAAAGGATAATCTGAAATGATTTCGTTTTCAGAATCGGAAACGAAAACATCAGAACCGGGGCCAATCAAGTTTTTCTTGATTGTATCCCGAAATATCAATCTTGGCTCATTAACGTAGTTACTCATCTACCAAAGTTTTTTTAATTATGGTTTTTTCTTGAATTGTGGCTGTCAGTTTTTCTAAGATGTCGTCAGGCAATTTTTCTAAAGAATCGCTTTTTTCTTCTTTGTTTGAAGCGATATAGTCCAATAAATCATTACCTAAAATTTTCCCTGCTTGTTGTCTTATGGAATGGTCTTTTTTAGAATATATCTTGAATTTGTCAAATTCAGTTACAATCAATTCATTTGCACCATTATTCTTCAAGCAGAAATCACGGATAACCTCCATTGTTTTTACCCTTGGAAATCGTGTTACACAATCAGAATCTATATAATTTCGGAATGTGTTGTAATGGATTTTGTATGAATGAAAAAGGGAGTCGTACAGTCTTTCTGTACTTCCAAACTGCACGGATAAGTCCTTTAATGTCTGTTTCCAACTATCGGAATACTTGTCAAACGAATCCAATAAATTGTCTGTGTCAAATATTTTCAGAATTTCCCTAAACTCTTCTTTGCTATTGTTTTGATAAAATCTAATGGTTGCGTTACAGTATAGTTCTCCAATAGTCGCTTTAATTTGTTCTCCATTTTCAATGAGGAAAACACCTTTAGATGAATCGAATTTGTCTATAGTCCCATCACTAAACTGAATTTCATAAATAGCACTCTCTTTGGGCAAATCAAGAGCTTCATAAGGATTGTTTTTGAAATTTTCGTTGTTAAAGTCAAATGAAAAAATATCATCTAAATCTCGTTTTTTAACTTCTGTTGAATGGGTGAAATTTGTTTTAAAAAATTGTAATCTGTCTTTATGATTTAATTTTGCTTTTAATTGATTTTGATAGGTTTGCTCAACATTATCAAATGAAATTTCATCTAAATTTTCATAGCATAAAATTTCACAAATTCCTTTTATTGACTTGATTTTTGTGTAGAGTTCCATATTGTTCAAATATGGAATAATTACTAATTGTTTTTGAGAATTAATGTTGTCATTTAACCACTTGTCCAAGTAGAATTTTGAGTTGTCAATTCTTTTGTCACTTATTAGACGAATGTTGTTGATTTTTTCGTTTTTTATTTGCAAAGAAACTGAATCAAAATTTTTCTTTTCTACGACTACGTAAATAGGTTTAGAATTGATTTCTTTTTCTTTGATGTAATTCCACTTCAAATTTTCGCTTTCCAATGTACTTGAAATTTTGGAAAACAAATTAAAAATTCGATCTGTGTAACCCTTTATTGTATCGGGATTGTAAATGTCTTTTTCGTAAAAGAGATTATTTAATTCTTCTGCAAACACTTCGCTTTGAAAATATTGATATAGGCGGTCTAAATACTCTTGATAAATTCCTTTTGACAAATTGGTGTTAACCAAAAGCATCCTAATGAAAAAATTTGTATATTTCAAAATGTAGGCAAGGTTTACCTTCCTTTCATCTTTTATTTTTTGAATTTCTTCCTTTAATTCTATGAAAATGGAATAAAGAGTGTTGTTTTGCAAACAAACTTTTTGAATGTTGTTTGGTAATTCCTGATTTGCGATTTTTACTTCGTCAAAAGACCACCACCACTCTAAAAATTGATTTTCAGAACTCGGCTTTTCAGTACCTATTATGATAATATTTTTGTACTTTCCTCGATATTTTTCTTGCAGAATGAAATCAAAATCATCACGATACTTGGAATCTCCAATAATTATAACTTCGTCAAACGTTTGGTCTTGATTTAGTAAAAAGTTTTGAGCAGAATAGAAGTCATTACAGCATTCAACTAAATAGCTGAAAAATGGTAAATCATTGCTGATTTTTCCATTCTTATTTGTGTATCTAATTGGCAAAAATTTACTTTCCTTGAAAAACTTTTTTTCGGCAATTACCAACGTTCTGTTTTTAAAGTCTGTAATGAATGGGAAAATTTCTCCAAACATTTTGTTTAGATAGTTAACATAGCTATCAATATTGTTAGCTGTATTCCGACCGTTTGATAGGTTGGGATTTATTTTATAAAATCGATTTTCTCTAATATGAATTATAGATCCTGTTTCGTTCTTTTTAGGAAATTTATATTCTAATTTTAATTCTTTTTCATTTTTCTCTTTTACCTTATAAATCCTATTTTTTTTGAGGGAATAGACTAAATCTCCAATTTCGATAGGTGGATTTTCTATTGGATTAAAGAAATTTTGATATAGTTTGATTAGAACAATTGAATTAAAAATTGAAGCAAAAAAGTTTTCTCTGTATTCGTCTTCGGGTACAGATATAAAAAAATCGTTTTTATTTGAAGTATCATTTAGGATATATTTATAAATCAAGTGGAAATTTACAAAATCAAATATGCTATACTTTTCAAAATCAGCTTCTTGCAGATTGATATCATTTGTATAGCATTCCTTAATTTCGGAATATATTTTGTCTAAATAGTTTTTGATTTGTAATTCCATTAATTTTTTTTCGTTTTTATCATAAGTATTTTTTCGTTTATTGTATATGGTCTTTTTTATATCCAAGTTCTTTTTTTTTAATCTGTTTCATCCCTTTAGGTGTCCAATAATTTCATAAATTTTCTCCAAGTTTTCCGTAAATGCTTGTTTTTGGCACCAATATCCTTTGAAATAGTTTGGATGATACATAGGAATCGCTAAACATTGAGTTATGAAAAGTTGCATTTAATGGGAAATTCACTACAATGAAACTATAAATCGTCGAATGTTGTTAGTTTATTATTTCCCAAATTTATCTCTTATATGTTTGAGTTCTGTTGTTCATTTTTCCCTCTATAATAATATTAATAAA
>CAZLZF010000044.1:0-4855 GCA_964563945.1 Candidatus Woesearchaeota archaeon | reverse complement strand
CTTTCTCTTAATCCTCTATCAATAACTCTTCCAATTTCTAAAGAATCAAATCCCGGTTTTCCAATTTCTACTCTTGGCGAACTTAATGGTAAAACTTCTGCAGAAACAATTAAATTTCCTTTTTCTTGAGAGTCTGGGTAAGGTTCTCCAACATCCATTTTTACTCCAGCAATAACTTCAGTTTTTCCTATTTTAACTCTTGCCGAACCTTCTGCTTTATTGCTTACATCATAATCTACAACGATTTCTCGGAATTCTTCAGGTTTTCTTGAATCAAACCTTTTACCTTCGTCAAGTGCTTTTTTTATTCTTTGTTTTGTAATTGAAAATGTTTTACTCATTTGTAATTTCCTCCCCAACATTTTTTAGCGCTTTTTTTTGTATTTCATAAATTTCTTTGCTTGCTTCTTTTGCCATTTGTATTGCTTCTTTGAGTTGTTCAGCATTAATTTTCCCGTCTAATTGAATGTGTGTTATTCTTCCTTTCGAATCCATACTAATTGGAATATCTGTTGGTCCTTCACCTTCTTCAAAATCTTCTTCTGCTTTATCTAAATCAACAACAATTGTTTTATCTAATTTTCCAACCGAAATACTTGTTATTAAATCATTCATTGGGATTCCTGCATGAGCAAGAGCCATTGAAGCCGCATTTATTCCAGCGCATCTTGTTCCAGCATCTGCTTGCAAAATATTTACATGAACATCAATAACTTCATTTGGGAATTTTTTTAAATCAACTGCGGGTTCCAGTGCCCATCCAGAGATTTTACTAATTTCAATTGCTCTTCTATTTTGTCCGGGCCTAATCCTATCTGAAACTGAAAAGCTATTCATATTATAAGTGAATCTTAATGTTCCTTTTTCTGGATCTTGAGAGTGTTGTGGATGCATTTTTTTTGGTCCGTAAACTGCTGCAATTGCAACTGTTTTTCCTGTGGCAAACATCGCTGAGCCGTCTGCATTTGGGATTACTCCAACCTTCGCTCTTACCTTTCTTAATTCGTCTACTTTTCTTCCATCTGGTCTCTTAAAATCTACACTCATTTTTTATTTTCCTCCAACCATTTTATTACAGCATCAGTTAAACCTTCTTTTGTAGCGTTCTCTTCAACATATTTTATTGCTTTTTTTGCAAATAACTCATTGTCGATTGTTTCGCCTTTCATCCAAATAAGTCCATTTTGTCCGACGCTAATATTACATCCTGTTGCATCCTTTATTAAATTAATCATGCTTCCTTCTTTTCCAATTATTCTTGGTATTTTGTTACAGTTTATTTCAAAAATCATTCCATCGTTTAATTTTCCAAATCCTCGCATTTTAACAGACAAATCAATTCCTCTTGAACCAATATTCCAAATTTTAGCAATCACTGCATCTCCAATATCCATGACTTCATGTAATGCGTTTTTATCAACATACCTTGGAACTTCCATTATAGATAGAAAAGCATTTTCTGCAACACCTACATCAACTAGCCATCCAGCAGAAGTAAGTCCGACAACTTCGCCAATTACAACATTTCCTCTTCGAGCTTGATAGACTCCTGAGACCGGAATAACTTTAGCAATATTATCAGAAACCTCAGAAAGACCATATCTTAGAGCAATGACTTGACCATTCTCTTTTTTTGTATTCTCTCCAGGTAAAAAATCATCGCCTTTAGCAATAACTTCCCCGGGAACAACCAATTGTCTTTCTTCTGTCATTTTATCCACTGTTTTGGATTAAGAAAAATTCTTTTCATTAATCTTACTTACAAAAATTATCGTGAAGAATTCTTTATAAACTTTTTGATTCTTTTTTGCAAGGATTTTTGTTATTCTTCTAGAATTATTCTTTTATCTCTTCGGTAATTGCCGCACCGTGGGTTACTCCGTTGAGATTATCATAAAATTCCATAATCATTCCTGCTGGAACGCTAACCACAACTTCTAAACTTCCGTCGTCTTTCCAATCTTCTTTTTCTTTGTAAAGATTGACAACCCCGTATGCTCTTCCAGTGTGTATTGCTGGAATGATTACTTTTACCCTCTTTGTCTGAATTTTTATCGGTAAAATTTTTTGTATTTTATCTATAATTTCTGGAATTTGTTGGTCAACAGGAATATTCTTTATTTGTATTCTCGCTTCGTTTATTGCAGATTTTATTCTTTCGGGGGTGTGAGGATTTCCTGTCCTTGGATCAATCGCGTTTCTTGAAATTGCTTCAACTACTTGTTTTACTTTTTGTTCTTGTTCCGCACTTCTATGTTCTTCGTTCACCAAAATTTCTCCGCGCTTCACAATTTCTTCAGCAATTTCATACGGGTCGCTTGTTCCAAATGCATTTTCTAATTGTCCTTTTGAGGAAACATTTCCTTTATTCGCGTCGTCAAAAACTCTATCTGTCTCTAAAAAATCAATTGCACTTCCCTTCCCGGTTTTTCTAAAATTCAGCGCAACTTCCATATTTACTAAAATTTCAAAATGTGCGTTACCTTTTTTTATTCTCGCTGTTGTTTGTGTCATGTTTATATTAACTTAAAATTATATTTAAACTTTATTGCAATGATTTGATTTCTTCTCCCGCTAATCTTTTCATTTCTTCTCCTTTTTTTAAATAAACTATTTCCAAATTTTCAATTTTGAACTTTTCTTGTTTTACTTCTTCTAGAATTTTTAAAACTCCTTTTATTGCGTCTTTTATTTTCAAATCTTTATTGTAAAATTCTCTTAATTTTAATTTTATTGCTTCGTCGTCTTCTCCGATTGCATTTGCAAAATAAGAGTAGTAGTTTCCAGTAATGTCGCTGACGAATAATTCCGGTTTTTCTTCGTTTATTCCTGCAACCATTATTGAAGTTCCAAATGGTCTTCCTCCACCATATTGTGTAAATTGTTGTTGGGTGTTTGCAATTTCTTTTATTACTAATTCTGGTTCTATTGGAGAATCATATGTTACTCTATTTTGTTGAGATAAAACCTGCACCCTTTCAATTAAAACTCTTGCATCAGACATAATTCCTGCAACAGAACCAAAAATGTGTGAGTCGATTTCATAAATTTTATTTGCAGATTCCGGGACGACTAATTTATCTTTTATTCTTTTATCTGAAATTATAAAAACTCCTTCTTGGCAAACAAATCCAATAGATGAACTTCCAAGTCGAACTGTTTTTTCCGCGTATTCTACCTGAAGTAGATGTCCATCTGGAGAAAACATTGTTGAGGTCCTATCATAACCCATTTGCTGATGCTGAATTTCTGTTGGCATATCCATTTTAAAACTCCTATTTCTATGAAAATGATTGCATTTATAAGTTTTGTTATATCAAAATTGTTTCTTTTATACGATTTATTTTTCTAACCCTTTTAATGTTCCTGAAACTTTTTCTACAACGATTCTTTCATTTGAAAAGCAAAAACTCGCACGAACTTTTTCTAAGCTTTCACGGTTTATTGAAATTATCGCACTTTCTTTTTCCGATTTTATCCAATTTAAGGAGGCCTCTGAAAGTCCCAAAATTCCTGAAAATTCTTTTATTGCTTCCGGAACAATTTTTTTTAAATTTTTTCCTGTAATTTTCAAATATCTTTTATTTTCTCTGTGTGAGGGAATTAATGCTTTCATAGAAATTAAAACGCTCTTTCATTTATATTTTTATTCTTTTAAAAAGGCCGTGAAGATTACAAAATTCTCTTGAACTTTCTACTTCAAAATCAAACTCTGCAACGGGTTTTTCTCCGGGTTTTAAGTATGCCTTTTCAATTTTTCCTTCCTTAGATGTAGCTTCAATCCACATAATGTAATGGGCTTTTTCCATGGGATGATCGACGCTTCCAACTTTTACTGTTTTTCCCTCAATTACTGGAACATGTTTTTCTTTTGAAGCGCTATCATTGGAATTTTCTTTTTCTAAATTCATCGGTTTTCCACAGCAAACCAATTCTCCTCCACCAGAATGTAAAACTTCTATAATATTCCCGCAAATTAAACAACGATATATTTCTTTATTTTCTGTCATATTTTCTTAAATTCTTTTAACTTTTTAATTATTCGCATTTTAATTCATAAACTTTTAACTCTTCAAAGAAAATTTTTTTATTTCCCAATGTCTTTTTTTTATATTCCAAAAATTTTATTCCTTTGGTTAAAGAAGAGACTAAAAGAAATATTCTTCCGCCTCGATTTAAATAGTCTTTCGACTCTTCTAAAAATTTGTTTATTATTTCACAACCTTTTTTTCCGCCGGTGGTTATCAATTTCGAATCTTCTGGTTCCTCTTTTTCTTCGGGTAAATATGGCGGGTTAAAAATTATTAAATCAAATTTTCCAATAATCTTAGAAAATAAATCGGAGAAAATACAATTAAATCCGAGAGATTTACATTTTTTTACTGCGTCGGGGTTTATGTCTGTTCCAAAAATATTTTTTTTATTTACTCCAGATTCAAAAATTGAATTTAACTGTATTCCTGAACCGCATCCAATTTCTAAAACAGATAAATTTTCTTTTTTCTTTAATAGTTTTGGAATTTCTCTTTTCAATATTTCCGATAACAAGTAAGAATCCTCTTCTGGCTCATAAATAAAACCCATTTTATATTCCTAAGAAGTTAAATATTTGGTCTTTAAAGAAAACTAATCCTACAATTCCCCCAGTAATAAGAAGTAAAAATAAAAATAAAAAGAAGAACAAAACTCCCTTTCCGCCAGAACTCTTTTTTTCTCCAGAATAATCAGAAACTTTTTGGGGAGTAGTCGGAGGCATTGGCGCGATTGGACCTGGAGCATTTTGATTCATAAATGGATTTTGATTGTTTTGAGCTTTTTGCATTCCGAAATTTTGTTGAGAGTTATTTTGCATTGG
>CAZLZF010000043.1:0-4858 GCA_964563945.1 Candidatus Woesearchaeota archaeon | reverse complement strand
GTACCCAAATAGCATCTTCAACATAACTGTTTTCAATAAAGTATAAATCATTATTCATAATTAAATCTTTTTTAATAAAATATCTCCATGGACAAGATGAAAGTCTATGTTTTATAAGAGATTTAATAGCTTCTTCATATGTAACACCATTAATTTCACTGGGTTTAATTAAACTATCTTTTTCTATAATAACTTTATTACTATCAATATTAAGCATCTTGTATAAACCTATTAAAACATCTGGTTTGTTTTCTTTTAAGATTTTCGTAATTTTTTCAAATGCATTATCTATCAACCTATCATCAGCATCCATAAAGAATACATATTCACCTTTTGCATGTTTTAAACCATTATTTCTAGCTACACTAGCTCCACTATTGCTTTGTGCAATTACTCTTATATTAATGTATTTACTGGCTAATTTATTTAATATTTCTAATGTGTTATCCTTACTACCATCATTAACCACTATAACTTCATAATCAAAATATGGCTGCTTAATAATACTTTCTATAGCAGTTTCTATGAAATTTGATGCGTTGTATGCTGGTATAATTACACTAAATAACATATTAGTTCCTCATATTTCTTGATAATGTTCTAATAATAAATATGATTATAAATCAAATGATTTTTTTAGATGTTTATTACATTGTATAATATTCCTAAAACTAATTATCGATATAATACAAAATAAAGGTATAAACTGAATTAGATATCTAGCTCTACACTCAAACAATATTAAAAATAGTGATATACCTACAATAGTAAGTTTCATTAATAATTGACTAATATTTTCTTTATTTTCAATATCATTGTTCTTATTAAATGACAATCCATTAAAAAGTAAAATAGATAACCAAATACTTTGAATTATGCTCTCAAAATAAAAATAATAAACTCCTTTTGGATAATATATGTTTTTACTCAATTTTTGAATCCAATTATCATTAACATTAATATTTTCAGCATGTACATTGGTATCAAATTCCCATGAAAACATTCCATCATTATAATTAGAAAAATTTTTCTTAACATAAAGATCCAGTAATCCAGGAACCCCTAATTTTTTTACTCTATCATATGCTACAGATAAATTCATTTTTACTCTTTCTTCTTTACCTGAAACAAGCATTGACATCTTATTATCTTCTATATCATATATTCCCATTGAGTTACTATTTAGCCCCATCATAAAATAATGAGTAATTGAAAAATTTTTCTCTTTGTCAAAATTCATAGGTATAATATCAATCATCTTTGCATTAATTATGGCACCTAAAATAAATGCAATAACTATCAACAGAATTTTTTTTAAATCGAATTTTTCTCTATAATAAATAAAAAGAATAATTAAAATTGCGATTGCTACGATACCAATATGAGCTTTCATTTTTACAAAGATAGGTATTAAAAAAAATGAAAAAATCAAATATTTATTATCAAAATTGTTAAAATAATTCATGAATAAATTAATTAATATTAAAACTAAAAGCATTGAGATTATATCATTATAAAATACAACCTTCCATGGTAATAATATTAAAAACGAAGATATTAAAAGTAATGAAAAAATTCTAAACTTATCCTCCATTTTTAATTTCATTAAAACAATATCAGTTAAAAGAATTGAAAAAAGTAAGATTATGCAGTTCACAATCACAAGAATAAGATGTCTATATTCATACAATCCAAATTTCTTTAATATGCCAAATATTATTGATGTAAAAAATAATAAAGATTGATTTTGTGGCCAATATGAAAAATAATCTTCATGAATGAAACTAAGACCATTAGCAATTGAATCAGCTCCCCTTTGTATTACTGATGGATCATTATTATTAGGGAAATAGTACCCTAAAGATAAAAAGACACTAACAAATAAGAATAAAAATACTACTATAATCTTTACAGTTTTTAATTTTAATTTCTTACTTATAATATTTGATATTAAAAAAAGTGATATCAAATATAATACCCCTAATACAAGATATAAAAAATTATTTTGAATTATGTTAATTTTATTCGCATAAATAAAATTAAAGGAAAACATATTAAAAAAAACAGTGAACAAAAAAAATGAAGTATATAAAATTTTTATAAATACATCAAAGTAATTTTTTATTTTCATGCTAACAATTATAACATATATTTATTAAATTATTAAGGTTAAGATAAATTTGATAATTTCACTATTTATATACATTTACAGCTAATATTCCAACTATAAAAATGCTTTAGTAATTTAAGAATTACTTAACATAAGTTCTATCACTAATAATATATCTTGGTCTATGTTTGCTCTCTAAATATATCTTGCCAATATATTCCCCAACTAAACCAATAGAAATAATTTGAATCCCACCTAAAAAAGTAATAATTACAATTGTTGAAGCCCAACCAGAGATTACAGAGCCAGTAAAAAATTGTATTATTGCATAAATCATTAAAAGAAAACTTATAATTGATACAATAAACCCTAAAGAAGTAATTAATCTTATAGGTTTAATAGATAAACTAGTTATACCATCGATAGCTAAACCCAACATCTTAGAAACTGGATACTTGCTTTCTCCTGCAAGTCTTTCATTTCTTTTATAATAAACACTTGTACTTTTAAACCCAACTAAAGGAACCATTCCCCTTAAAAATATATTAACTTCGTTAAAGTTAGAAAATTCTTTTAAAAATCTAGAACTTAATAGTCTATAATCCGCATGATTATAAACAACCTCTGCTCCTAAAGAATTTAATAATTTGTAGAATAACTGTGCTGTATTCTTTTTAAATTGTGTATCTGTCTCTCTATTATTTCTTACTCCATACACAACATCACATCCATTTAAATATTCTTTAACCATTTCATCCATTGCATTAATATCATCCTGGCCATCACAATCAATAGATATAGTTATATCACACATATCCTTTGCTTCCATAAGACCAGCTAAAACAGAACTTTGATGTCCTCTATTTCTACTTTGAGTAATACCAATGAACTTTTCATTACTTTTTGCCAAATCTTGAATAATTTCCCATGTATTATCTTTACTACCATCATTAACAAACATTATTCTACTTTCATTAGATATTAATTTACTTTCAATCAAATAGTTTAATTTATCTAAAAACATAGGTGCAGTAATTGGTAGCACTTGTTGTTCGTTATAACATGGAATTACTATTATTAATTTTGGGATTGTTCTATTCATTATAGACTCCTTACTGCTTAGTAGATATTATATCATCTTATACATATAGTAAAAATGATTTTGTTTTATCAATTTAAATTGGTATCATTAAATATGAGGTGAAATACATGAATGATACAATCACAAAAAAGTTATATTTTGCTGTTCCTATTTTGATTTTATTATTTTCTTTTTATTGTATATTTAATAATTATCTTTGGGCAGATGAAACATTTAGCTTAGTAGTAATTAAAAAATCTTATTTAGATATGCTATTTAATTTGTCTCTAGATGTACATCCGCCTATATATTACTTTATATTAAAATTTGGTTCATATTTGATTTGTCCTCTTTTCGGCGGTAATATAATATATTCTGCAAAATTTATTACTTTTTTACCTTTAATATTATTAGTTATTACTGGATTTACAATTGTAAGAGAAATGTTTGGAGAATTAGTATCTTTTATGTTTAATATATTTATTATATCTATGCCTGAAATGTTAGTTTTTGCAGTTGAAATTCGTATGTATTCCTACGCAATTTTATTTGTAACACTATCATTTTTATATGCAATAAAAATAATGCGAAATAATAATAAAATTGATTGGATAATGTTTACAATATTTACAATACTTTCTACTTATACTCATTATTTTTCAACCATCGCTTCTATATTTATATACTTTATCTTGATGATGTATTCATTATTAAAAGATCATAAACTAATTAAAAGATTCTTTGTATCAGCATTAATAGTTGTAATTTCATTCTTACCTTGGGTATTTTTACAAATAACTAAATTAATTCAAGGTGGTATGATGGAGAATTTTTGGATAACAAAACCGACATTCTTGGATATAATTAGCTTTATAAAATTTCCGTTTTCAGTAATGAAATATCATTCTATTAGTTATATATTAATTATATTAACAACTATTATCGGGATATATATGTTATTATATGTTTTTAAAAAATCAAAAGACAGAGAATACTATGAAGCTTTATACGGAATTAGTATAATTATTCTAGTTACAATACTAGGAACAATTATTTCATTATATATAAAACCAGTTTTTGTTAGGAGATACATGGTTCCAGGGTTAGGATGTTTTTGGTTAGGAATTGCAATAATAATTAAAAAAATTTCCAATACAAAAAATTTACAAAAACTCATAGTTAGTATTTATTTGTTGTGTGGGTTACTCGTGATTTTTGAAAGAATTCAAATAGAAACAAATTATAATTTTGAAGTTAAGAAAATGAATAATATCCTAAATGATAATCTAACAAAAGATACAGTTATTATTACTAATAAACAAACTATCCAACAAACACTTACATACTATTATCCAACAACTAAAATCTATCAACTTGGTCATTACAATTTATCATTGATATATGATAACACTTTTGACACAAATTTTGTGAAAAATATAAATAGTTTAGATGAAATAAAAGATATTGATTTAAAAAATTATATATTTGCTTCTTCGTCAGATGAGTTTTTTAAAAACTATGGAATAGATATGAATACATTAAAAGAAATCGGAAGTTATTATTTAGATAATGCTGGAGAAGTAGTTTTTTATAAATACAAATAAGGATGTACTATGAAAATTATTAAAAACTGTATTCAAATAATATTAAGTTCAATTTTAATTGGA
>CAZLZF010000042.1:0-4865 GCA_964563945.1 Candidatus Woesearchaeota archaeon | reverse complement strand
ATAAAAGAATGAAAAAAATAAAAATAAATAGATTAAATTATTGCATTTTTCTTTCCATTTTTCTTTCATTAATTACACTAATACTATCTCTCCTCTCTTCAGAATTTGGATTAAAATTAATTTATAACTCAATAAACTTTTTTTTAATAAATATTATTTTTTTAGTATCCGTAGGAATTTTAGCAGAATACTTTTCAAAAAAAGCAAAAGAGGTATATTTCTTTTTTATTACAACCACTTACTTTATTGCATATATTGTTTCTTCGATTAGTTTTTTATTTACAAAACAAATAATCAAAATGCAGATGATACTATTTTTAATGAAGATAAGTTCTCTTTACACTAAATTAGTATGCATTCCATTGATATTAATTTTAATAATATTAATAACAAAAAGTTTAGAAAAAAAAATAGAATTACAAGAGAGCAAAAAATCAAAAGAAAAAAAGATTCAAAAAATAATAGTGTTATTTATAATATTACTTTTATCTTTTAACTATTTTATATACCAAAAGAGTAATGTTTCCGATCAAATAGTAAAATCTTACAAAAACGGAAGAACAATTTTAATCGATGTAAAAGAAATGCAAACAGAAGAAATAGTAAATGTAACAAATAATTTTGAAAATTTTAATGTCGTATTCATTTTATTAGAATCAGTAAATGCAGAAAGATTATCCTATTACGGATACCAAAGAAATGTAACTCCGAACATAGATTGGTTTGCACAAAACGGAATTACATTTGCAAATGCATACGCTACCGCAACACATTCTGACTATGCACAACCGGCATACTTATCTTCAAACCACATATTAGAAAATGATTACAGAAATATGTTTTCAACACAAAAAAATCAAAACGCAGCATGGCAAATATTCAATAAAGAAGGATACAAAACATATTATTTTTCTTCTCAAGACGATTCTTGGGCGGGAATGCAAAACTACTTCAATTATACAAGTCTGGATGAATATTGGTTTTCATTAACAGATAATTCGACAGATTATGGAAGTTGGCTTGGAAAAAAAGACTACGACGAAACACCAATAAATAAAGCAATAAAAACATTAAACGAATCAAATTCGAATCAATCATTTTTCCTTTATCTAAACTTTCAATCAACCCACGATCCCTTGAACTATCCTGAAGAATATTCTTTTTTCAACAATGATACAAACAAACAAGAAAAAAAAATAAACAGATATGACAACGCTCTAAGATATGTAGACATTCAAGTTGGAAAGTTAAAAGAATATTTAGAAGAAACGGGAGAACTAAATAAAACAATTATTGTAATTTCTTCAGATCACGGACACGATTTATATTCTAAACACGGAACTTACGGTCACGGCTTAAGCATTTACGATGAAGAAATAAGGGTTCCTTTAATATTTTACCTACCAAAAGAAAAACCCCAAGTAATAAATAATCGAGTAGGGACTATAAATGTTTTACCAACGGTTCTAAAGATTATGGACATAAAAGAACCAGAAGGCTTTAGAGGAAGCCCAATAAAAAGAAACCAAAGAATATTTTTTTACACTCAAACGCATAGATATCTCATAGGAATGATCGAAGAAGATATAAAAGTAATAATAGACTTGAATAAAAATCTTATAGAAGTATATAATTTAAAAAACGACCCCGAAGAAAAAAACAATCTTTATGGAATAGAAAACCACGACAATGAAATCTTAACCCTTTTAATGTGGCATAACTGTCAGTTAAATTATTTTTCTAAAGAAGAAAAACAAGAAGAACTTGAAGAATACTGCAAGGTTTTTGAAAGGTCCTAAAAATTCTAACTACAAAATCGAACCAAAAAGAGCCACAAACTTTAAAAAGCAATTTGTCTAATTTTTCATATGAAAAGAAGCTCAAGACGTTGGAAGAAGAAAAACCAAATGCGTTGGAAATGGCAAAGGAAGAAACTCAAAGACGAAAAGCATAAAAGAAAAGTAAGAAGAGAAAGATCTAGATAATTCTAATTCTTTGAGTCAGAAAAATATAAAATATTAATTATACAAAGATAAACAGCTATCTTTATAAATAAAAAGAGACTTATAGAAAAATGATAAATGAAATTTGGACGGAAAAATACCGACCAGAAAAATTTGAAGAGGTAGTCGGACAAACAGACATTGTAAAAAGAGTAAAAGCTTTAACTAACTCTCTAAACATCCCGCACATCCTTTTAACTGGCCCGGCTGGAACTGGAAAATCTACTTTAGCACTAATAATCGTAAAAGAACTTTTCAAAGAATCTTGGAAAGAAAATTATCTTGAATTAAATGCTTCCGATGAAAGAGGAATACAAATAGTTCGAGAAAAAGTAAAAAGCTTTGCAAGAACAAAAACATTAGGAAATGTCCCTTTCAAAATAATATTCTTAGACGAAGCAGACGCGCTAACTCCAGAAGCCCAACAAGCACTTAGAAGAATTATGGAAAATTACTCCTCAAGCTGTAGATTTTTAATGTCTTGTAATTATTCAAGTAAAATAATCGACCCAATTCAATCTAGATGCATAATGTTTAGATTTAAATTATTAGAAAAAAAAGAAATTAAAGAAGTAATAAGAAAAATCGGAGAAAAAGAAGGGCTCACATTGCCCGAAGATGCAATAGATTTAATTTACGAAGCTTCAGACGGAGATTGCAGAAGATGTATAAACCTTTTACAATCAACCGCAGCAATCTCTCCACAAATTTCGTCCGATTTAATTTCAACAATTGTATCTTCAACAAAACCAAAAAATATCAGAGTAATTTTAGATTACGCTCTTTCAGGAGATTTTGAAAATGCTCGAGAAAAACTTTTAGACACAATGTTAAAAGAAGGGATATCCGGACAAGATATAATTAAAGCGATACAAAGAGAAGTTTGGTCAATGCAAATAGAACCCGAACTAAAAGTAAAAATAACTGAAAAAACCGGAGAAATAGAATTTAGAATTGTAGAAGGCTCAGACCCGTACGTCCAACTTGAATCTCTTTTAGCAAGTTTTGTTTTAGCAGGACTTGGAAAAGGGTAAAATGAAATTTTTAATTTATGCACTTGAATCAAAGGAGATTTTAAAATAAAATGATCGAAAAAAGTTTACCTCTATCTGAAAAATATCGTCCAACACACTTCTCTCAAATAGTCGGGCAAAAAGAAGTAATAGAAAGAGTAAAAAAATTCGTGACTAACTTTAGATACGAAAGAAAAAAAGCTCTACTTTTACACGGCCCACCCGGAACAGGAAAAACCACACTAGCATTAGTTGCAGCAAAAGAAACCGACGCGGAATTATTCGAACTAAATGCTTCCGACTTTAGGAATAAAGAAAAAATGGAAACAATATTAAAACCCGCGCTCGAACAAAAATCCCTCTACAAAGAAAATAAAATAATTTTAATAGATGAAGTAGACGGAATTTCGGGATTTGCAGACAGAGGCGGACTTCCCGAATTAATAAGAATAATTGAAAAATCAGAATACCCAGTAATAATAACTGCAAACAATGCATTCAAACAAAATTTAAGTTCATTAAGAAATAAAACCGAAGTAATCGCAATAAAATCACCCTCAAATGTAGAAATAAAACAACTATTAGAAAAGATACTTTCAAAAGAAAAAAAAATAATAGATGAAAACACGCTAATAAAAATTTCTGTAAAGTGCAAAGGAGACATACGTGCCGCAATCAATGATTTAGAATCTTTAATCAATATGGAAAGTTGCGAAAATGTAGAACTCTTCCAAAGAAACAAAGAAACCTCCATAATTGATGCATTAAGAATAGTGCTTAAAGGAAAACCATGCGAAGAAACCATTGGCGTCTATGATAGCGTTAAAGAACCGCTAGATGAAATACTTTTATGGATGGAAAAAAATGTCCCTTTAGAATACTCCGGAGAAGAAATTTACAATGCTTTTGAAAAAATTTCCAAGACAGATATATTCAAATCAAGAATAATAAATCAACAATATTGGAGATTTTTAGTTTACGAAAACTTCTTATTAAGTTATGGAATCGCTGCAAGCAAAAATAAAATAAAAAGTGGTTTCACTGCTTACAAAAAACCAACAAGAATTTTAAAAATATGGATGTCAAACCAGAAACTCGCAAAGAAAAAAGATATTGCTGAAAAATATGCAAAAATTACCCATATTGGAAAAAAGAGAGCAATTCAAGACTTCAACTTGCTACTACCAATTTTACAAAATGAAAAAATACAAAAACAAATGAAATTGACTCCCGAAGAAATATTTTATATTAATAAATCAAAAGAAGAACTTTTTATTTCTAATTAAAAAAAAATTTAAATTATAGGAGCAACACAACCTGTAGCATTTCCAAGTGCCTGAAATGTTCTAGCTCCGTTATATCTCTCACCATTAATCTTAATTGTAGGGAATCCGGTAATATTTTCTTGGGCACATAATTCTGCGCCAGTTCCCGGAGTCTGGTCTTGGTTTTGACATTGAATCATCATTCTTCCAGCGTTATCTAATCCACCAAATGTTTCAATTAAACTATGGCAATGACCACACCAATCCGCATAATAAACTCTCATACCTTTTTCATAAAGACATTCACCAAAATCTTTAATTAAAGCATTTTGTTCTTGAGTATATTCTACACTTGAAGAAGAGCTTGAAGAAGAACTTGAACCAGAAGCTTGAGTTTGGCCCTTTTCTGGAAATTCAAATAAAGAACCAACCATATTCCCATCAAGAGTTAAAAATGACGGAACCTCTTGACCTTGATAATCAAAATTAACTTGATAAACTCCACTAACTTTTTCAACAGAAGAAACACTTAATCCTTCAATTCCTTGAGAAGTATACAAATCTAAAAGTTTTTGCGAAGCTTC
>CAZLZF010000041.1:3126-4890 GCA_964563945.1 Candidatus Woesearchaeota archaeon | reverse complement strand
AATAAAAAATGGTAATTATTTTCCAAAGTTAGGAAGCGTTCTTGATTATGGATACACTGCGTGGGAAAATAGAAACGGAAGCAAGGTTGGTGGGAGCGGAGAGGGAATTGGACTTTGGAAATCGGCATTTTCTGGAATTAATTTAGCATTGTTCTCGGCTACTATACTTTTAGGTCCTTTGTTTCCATTTCTTGGGCCTATTCTTTTTGCTGTTTGGGTAGTATCTTCAATTTTAGGAAAATGCGATGTAGATAAAACAAAAGTCGTATTCACCTGTCTTCCTTGGACTGCGCCTACAAAAGACCAAACTTGTGAATCCTGTAACGATGACCCATTAAAACCTTGTTCAGAATATAGATGTAAAAGTTTGGGTGCGGCTTGTCAAATTTTAAATGCTGAAACTGAAAACCCGGTTTGCTTTGAAGAAAATGCGGGAGATAATGTTGCTCCAATAATAAGTTTTGGGGGAGTTGGTAGTGCATTTAAAGCAACACCGAGCCAAAACGGAGTTGAAATAACTTTGGCAAATGGAAATCCAATTCCGGAATTTACTCCGGTAGAATTTACAATCAACACCGATGAATATGCCACGTGCAAAGTAAAAATGAATGAACGTTCTGAAAGTTACGACGAAATGGAAGAGTATTTGGGGGCAGACAATTATTATAATAAAGAGCACAAAGGATATTATGGAATGATAAACGTAGATTCTCTTATAGGAATGTTAAACAATCCAGAAGAAAGAAACGAGCTTATTGAAAAAATAAGAAATTTTGATTTATATGTTCGATGTGCGGATAACCACGGGAATTATAATATAAATGAATATGTAGTAAGATTCAATGTAAAAAATGGTCCGGACTTAACTCCGCCAGTTATTTTAGCGTCAAATCCTGCAAACGAATCTTATATTAAATATGGAGAAAGAGAAAAAGATTTGAGTATTTATTTAATTGAACCTTCCGAATGTAAATATAGCTCTACTCCTGGAAAAAATTATTTTGAAATGGAAAATAGTTTTGAATGTGTTACGGATGTAGAAGAATATACGAATTATGGTTGGGAGTGTAAAACGCGTATTGGGATTTTAGAAGAAGAAGAGACAAATATTTATATAAAATGCTTAGACCAGCCTTGGTTAGAACTTTCTGAATATAGTTACTTGCTTGCAGAAGGAAGAGAAAGAAATGCAAATCAAGAGGACCAAATTCTAACTTTTAAAAAATCAAAATCAAATTTAACCGTTAGCGACATTTATCCTTCGGGATATATTGAAAATGGATATGAACCAGTTACGATTTCACTTTCAGCAAAAACTTCTGGCGGGGCAGCTGGAAACGGATATTCAACTTGTAAATATATTTTTGAAGAGAATGGATGGGCAGCAGAATTTATGAATAGTGGAAGCGCAAATCACCAACAAAATGAATTTAATTTACTTGCCGGAGAATACAATATGAAAGTAGAGTGTAAGGACATCGCGGGAAATATTGGAACTGGAGAAACTAAATTTAATATTGTGTTAGATACAAAAGCGCCAGTAATAACGAACGTTTTAAAGAAAGGAGACAACTTAGAAATATTCACAGATGAAAATGCTCGTTGTTCTTTTAGTCACGAATCTTGCATGTTTGATCTAGAAAACGGAACTTTAATGGAAGGCACTCTTTCAAAAACACACCAAACAAATTGGAAAGCAGGGCATACTTATTATATAAAATGTAAAGATATTTGGGAAAATAAAAATAATGTTTGTGACAAAGT
>CAZLZF010000041.1:0-3026 GCA_964563945.1 Candidatus Woesearchaeota archaeon | reverse complement strand
TGAAACATTTATAAATTATAAAAAACACAAATAGATATGAAAAAAGAGGCAGGAAAAAAAGGGCAAGTGACTATTTTTATCATCGTTGCACTTGCAATAATAATTTTTGCCATTTTGATTTATTTATTTTATCCAAAAATGCAAAGTGTTTTTACTCCGTCTTATAAAAATCCTTTTGAAAAAATGAAAGATTGCGTTGAACCGACGATAGAAGAAAGTTTAGAAAAAATTTCTAAAAGGGGAGGAAGTATGAACCCCGAACTATATTACGAATACAACGACGAAAGAATAGCTTATCTTTGCTACACTGTTGAAGATTACAAAACTTGCGTAATGCAAAAACCAATTTTAATAAATAGTGTTCAAGAAGAAATAAAAAAAGAAGTTATGAAAGTCTCAGATGAATGTTTAGACAGATTAACAGAGGCATATAGAAAAGAAGGATACAAGGTAGAATTGAAAAGAGGAGAAATGGAAATAGAATTTGTTCCTGAAAATATTTTGGTAAAATATAACGATATTTTAAGTTTAACAAAAACAGAAAAAGAAATTTATGAGGGGTTTGATTTAAGATTTGAGAGTAAAATTTATGATTTACTTATGGTTGCTACATCAATACTTGAATTTGAAGTTTATTATGGAGATTCAGAAATAACAACATTCATGGACTACTACAGAGATTTGAAAGTTGAGAAAAAAAGACAGACGGACGGAACAAAAGTTTATATGTTAGAAAATACAAAAAGTGGGGAGGAGTTTGACTTTGCAACAAGAAGTCTTGCTTGGCCTGCGGGATATTAAATGAAAAAAACATTGTCGTTAATTGCTTTTGGAATTTTTATTTTTTTAGTTGGAAGTGTTTTTGCAGAAATGAGTTATTGTTGTGAAAAAACGGAAAAGGGTGCTTGGTGTCAAAATGCGCCAGAGCAGGATTGTAGTTCTTCTTTTCAAAAAACCCCGACCTCGTGTGAATCAACTAGTTATTGTAAAATGGGATGTTGTTATAATAATAAAGAAGGAACTTGTGCTACAAATTCGCCCGAAAGAGTTTGCAGAGAAGACGGGGGAATTTGGAGCGATAGTGCAGATTGTTCAGTTCCAGAATGTCAATTAGGCTGTTGTTTAATTGGAGATCAGGCAGCATTTGTTACCGGAACAAGATGTAAAAGATTAGCAAATTTATATGGATTAGATATTGATTATAGGACAGATATTTCTAACGAATTTGAATGTATTGCGAGCACGACTTCAGATGTTCAGGGCGCTTGTGTTTATGTAGAGAATTATCAAAATGAGTGTTTATCTTTAACACAAAAAGAATGTAAAAATTTAGGAAAAACAGATTCAACATTTTATGCAAATAAATTATGTTCTGCTCCAGAGCTAAACACGAATTGTGCCCCGACAGAAAAGACGACTTGTGTAGAAGGAAAAGACCAAGTATTTTTAGTTGATTCTTGTGGAAATATTGCAAATGTTTATGACGCTACAAAAATAAAGAGCGACGAATATTGGACCAATGTTTATGATGTGACCGAATCTTGCGGTTATGGAAGTTCGAATGCGGGTTCAAGTAGCTGCGGAAATTGTGATTATTATTATGGAAGCACTTGTAAAGAATACAAAAGAAGCGAAGATAGAGTTTCCCCAAATTACGGAGAAAATATTTGTAAAGATTTGTCTTGCACATATGAAGGAAGAACTTATCAGCACGGAGAAAGCTGGTGTATGATAAATGGAAAGGAAAATGTTCCGGGTTCAAAATATTTTAGATTGATGTGTTATAATAGAGAAGTTTTAGTAGAGCCGTGTGCAGAATATAGACAACAAGTTTGTACAGAAAATGTTGTTAATGGATTTAGCTTTGCAGGTTGCACCGTTAATAAATGGCAAGATTGCATATTTCAAACAGAAGAAGAGGATTGTTTAAATGTGGATAGACGGGATTGTAAATGGTTACCGAATGTAATGTTTCCAGGAAATTCTTCAATGAAAAATGGCGTTTGTGTGCCAATAACTTCTCCTGGATTTGATTTTTGGAATAGCGAGGGAGATGCAAGCCAAATTTGTTCAACAGCTTCAACTACTTGCGTGGTAAAATTTGAAAAGAAAATATTGGGGGACAAAGAATGCGTAGAAAATTGCGAATGTTTAGAACCCGAATGGGAAGAGGCAATGAAAGAAATGTGTGTTTCTTTAGGCGATTGTGGAGTTGATACAAATTATATTGGTAAGGCTGGATACAACAAAGAGGAGGATTATTTTACAAAAAAATAAAATGGATAAAAAAGGAACTATTGCTATTGGTGAAATAAAGAAAAAAATTACTCCAATTTTAAAAAGAAATAAAGTTAGCCGAGCAGGAATTTTTGGCTCTTATGCACGAGGAGAACAAAAAATAAATTCGGATATAGATATTTTAATTGAAGTAAAAGATAAAAAATTTAGTTTAATGGATTTAATTGGAATAGAAATTGAATTGAAAGAAATTCTTGGAAAGAAAATTGATTTGATAACTTATAATGGAATAAATCCATTGTTAAAAAAGAGTATACTTGAAGATGAGGTGAGGATAATATGAAAAAAGATTTGGTAATTTTTTTAAAGCATATAGAAGAAAGCATAGGATATATTTTAGATTATTCTAAAGGAATAAATTTTTTAACATTTAAAAAAGAAAAAAAACTCCAAGATGCAATTTTAAGAAGAATAGAAATTATTGGAGAGGCAATAAAAAATTTACCTATTGAAATGAATTTAAAATATCCTCAGGTAAAATGGAGTCAAATTGCTGGAATGAGAGATAAATTAATCCATCAATATTTTGGAGTAGATTTGGAAATTGTCTGGAATGTAATTAAAGAGGAAATTCCTCAATTAAATAAACAAATTAAAAAAATTATAGAAGAGGAAAATAAAAATGAATAGAAAAGGAACTATTGCTATTGGTGAAATTTTGATTATGATTTTAGGAATTTTCGCAGTTGCTTGGGCTATTGGGGGAGAAATTCAAGAAATTGATGCGT
>CAZLZF010000040.1:3997-5284 GCA_964563945.1 Candidatus Woesearchaeota archaeon | reverse complement strand
AATAATGTTTTTAGAATAATAACAAATTCGGTCGATTTAGATTCTTCGATTAAATCTCTTGAACTTTCAAAAAAATTTCCAATTGTAAATCCGGCAATAGGACTTTATCCCCCGGGAGCAATAAATGAAAAAGATAAAGAAAAAGTTGTCGAAGAATTAAAAAAAATAAAAGAATTAGTTTTAAAAAATAAAGAGGAAATAGTTGCAATCGGAGAAATCGGGATGGACTTTTATCACGGAAAAAGCGAAGAAAAAGAATTCCAGGAAAAAATTTTAATAGAACAATTAAATTTAGCAAAAGAATTAAATCTCCCCTCAATCGTTCACACCCGCGGAGCAGAAAAAGAAGTTTTAGAAGTTTTAGAAAAATATTCTTCTCAAAAAATAGTTATACACTGTTTTTGCGGAAATATGAAATTGGTAAAAAAAGCCGTTGAAATAGGATGTTATTTTTCAATTCCGTGTTCTTTAAAGCGGATGCAAAACTTTTTAGAACTTTTAAAAATTGTTCCAAAAGAAAGAATTCTAACCGAAACCGACGCGCCCTATCTCTCGCCCTTCGAAGGAAAAACAAACGAACCCGCGTTTATAACAGAAACAATAAAAGAAATTTCAAAGATTTGGAATTTATCAATCGAAGAAACAGAAAAACAAATAGAAAAAAATTCTTTTAAAATATTTGACTTAAAATAAAAAAATCATTAAGGAATAATTTCTGGACCAAAATATTCTTCATAAAAAAAATCTTCTTTTTTTACTTTTTCCTTCTCGATTAATTCTTTTATCTCGGGAAGATTTTTTTTAATTTCTTTTATATAAAATTTAATCGAATCACAAATCATTTCGTCCCCCTCTTTTGGCCAAAGTTTTGCTTTTCTCCAATACATACATCGTCCTGCACATAAATCATAAACTTCGCACCCATCGCACTCATCTTTACAATCAAATTTTTTTAATTCATTTGGATTTGAATTTAAATCTCCTGCTTTAAAATTTTCAATGTTATTCATAATTGGGCAGTGAACTATTTTTCCTGAAGTGGTAATTGCATATCCCGCATAACCCGCACCACATCTAAGTCCGCATTTTTTATTTTCTAAAAGAGGATTTACTATTCCTACAAGAGGATAAAACCGATATACTTTTCCTTCTCTTATTTTTTCTACCCACCAATCAATTAGTTTTTTTAGAGAGTAATTGTATTCTTTAAAAAAATTTGATATTTTTTCTTTTTCAAAATCGTTTGAGTAAAATCCAACATCTAATTGCCAATGAACTGAATCAAAT
>CAZLZF010000040.1:2269-3897 GCA_964563945.1 Candidatus Woesearchaeota archaeon | reverse complement strand
CCGTAAAAAATTAAAAAAGGCTCAGAATCCTTTGATAAAAATTTTTTTAATTTTTCTAAATCTATCTCTGAATTTTCAGGATCTGAGAAATCAAATTTGAATTTTTTTTCTAGTCCGTTGTCGAACTCTTCCATAGATTTTTGATAGCAATATCTACATCTTAAATTACAATTTTCTGTAAGAATCAAATGGTAATGCATTTTAATTTAATCCGTTTTTAGATTCAATTTTTTTTAGCTTCTTTTTATCTTTTTCTTTTCTTCTCTTCATGAATTTTTTTGTTTGTTCATAAAGCTCTTTTGCAATTAAATCTGGAACATTCATTTTACAAACTTCGGTTAATTGTGAAACTCCCGGGCTTAAATTGATTTCAATCACCGAGGGTTTTTCAGCATTTAAAATATCTACTCCGCATAAATCTGCTCCAATTGCTTTTGCAGATTCAACTGCAAGTTTTGCTTCTTCTTGGGTTAATTCGTGCGGCTCACGGGTTCCACCAGAGTGAACATTTGCTCTAACTTCTCCTTCGCAAGCAACTCTTTTATAAGTTGCAAGAACTTTCTCTTTGAAAACAATAACACGAATATCCGAGGTGTTTTTTGTTTTAACAAATTCCTGAATTAAATAAGGTTTATTAAAATCTTCCAATAAATCTAAAATTGTATACGCTGATTTTTTTGATTCGGCAATCATGACCCCTCTTCCGTGTGTTCCTTCCGAAACTTTCATTATAACTGGGAAATCAACCTCGTCTAAAATTTTTTTTGCAATTCTCGTAGTTGCTGCAAAATGTGTTCTAGGAATAGAAATATTATTTTTTTGTAATTCTAAAAGTGTAAGGAATTTATCGTGGCCCAAAGTAAAAGCATTTTGTTTTATTGGAAAATAAATATCTTGATTTAATGCTCGAGTAATTGACCTTTCTAGTAGTGCATATTTATAACTTCCACGAACATAAATACAATCATATTTTTCTAAATCCTTTTGGCAATTTGCAACCTTTACTTTTCCGTTTACTTGGACTTCGAAATCCCTTAAATTTAAAAGGTCAACTTTAGAAAAATATTTTTCGCACTCTTTTGCAATCATCTTGCTGCTTTCTCCGTTTAAACTTATTATTGCAATTTTTAGTTGCATTTTTTTAATTCTCCGTTTAATTGAATTTTACAAGTTCGATTTATTTTATTGTTTTCTTTTTTCATTTTGAGCTATCAATTATAAATCCTTTTTTTAGAATATTTACTCCAATCAAGATTTTATGTTTTAAATTTCCTCTCTTAGTTATCGTAAACGTGGCAGGCATTATTTGATCTGCAAAACAAATCTTTGTTTTTATTACTGGACGATAAGATTCCCCGTTTGAAGATTTTACCCTTCTTATCCCCCAAAGAGATTTTGTTAAACCAAGTTGTCTTGCAAGTGAAAGATCCATAGAACTTCTTTTCGCTCCCGTGTCAACTTTTGCGAAGAACTTTTTGTCCATTACTTTTACCGGTTCAATCAGCCCAATTATAGGTTTGACCATCAAAAGAAGTTATCCCTAGCTCTTTTAAATCTTTTGGAAACTAAAAAATAGTTACGAAATCCTAAGAAAATCCGTAATTTTTATCAACACCATCAAAATTCAT
>CAZLZF010000040.1:0-2169 GCA_964563945.1 Candidatus Woesearchaeota archaeon | reverse complement strand
GCCAATCTTTCTCTCCCATTCAAGGATAAAGAATATTCCCTTAATTGTTTTGCAATTTCCATTTCTACTGCTCCACCTCCTGCAACGACTAAGCCAGTTCTAATCGAAGAAAGAATATCTCCTAGTCCGTCTTTTAGTGCCCTTTCAATTTCGTCGATAACGTGCATAGTTCCACCGTGAATTAAAATTGTTATTGCTTTTGGATTTTTACATCCTTTAATATATGTCATAACTTCATTTCCGTGTTTTAATTCTTCAACCATTTCCGAATATCCTAACAATGAATTATCTATCTCGCTTAAATTAGAAACAATTTTTGCACCTGTTGCTCTTGAAATATTTTCCATGTCGCTACGCGGAACTCTTCGAACAGCATAAATTCCTTTTTTACTTAATAAATACTGTGCGAAATCATCAATTCCTTTTTGACAAAAAACAACATTTGCGCCAGTCTCATAAATTTTTTCAACAATTTCTTTTATTGTTTTTTCTTCTTGAACTAAAAAACTCCTAAGCTGTTCGGGGCTTGAAACAGAAATTCTTGTTTGTATTTCCGGATTTTTTATTTCTATTGGAAAATCAAAAAGAGCAATTTTTGCATTATTTACAAAAGAAGGCATTTCTTTGCTTGTTTTTTCTCTATCAATAACAACGCCCGAAATTAGTTCTGTTTCTTCCATCCCATCCTTTTTTATTTTTTCAATTTTTATATTTGATAAATCAATTTTCCCATTTTCTTCAATCTGCTTTATTGCAGTTACTAAGATTTCAGAAAAATTTTCTTTTGAATTTTCTGCACATTTTCCTGTCATGGCAGTCATTGCAATTTGTCTTAAAATCTCTTCGTTATCATCCCCAATTTGTAAAGAAATATTTTTTAAAATTTCTTGCGATTTTTCTTTTGCCATATTATACCCCTTTGTGATTACGGTTGGATGTATTTTTTTATCTAGTAATTTTTCTGCATTTTCTAAAAGTTTTCCCGCAAACATTACTGCGGTAGTTGTCCCGTCTCCCACTTCGTTTTCTTGAGTCCGGGCAATTTCCACCATCATTTTTGCAGCAGGGTGTTCTATTTGCATTTCTTCTAAAATCGTAACCCCATCATTTGTAACTATTATTTCATCGGTTGGAGAGACAAGCATTTTATCCATCCCCTTTGGACCAAGAGTAGTTTTTACTACTTCAGAAACCATTTTTGCAGCAAGAATGTTGTTTCTTTGCGCATCTTTTCCAATCATTCGCTGAATGTCTTCAGGCATTAAATTTACTCCTTTCTCCATATAAGAAAATTTATTTTCTAATATTTAAGCATTGTTGTAACCAAGTTCTTTTAATCAGAAGGCAGGAATTTTTATTCATGCAAACATTTTTAATTCCTAATTATTTCTTAAATTTACTAGATCCCTTAGTCTAGTGGTTACGACGTCTCGTTTACACCGAGAAGATCACCGGTTCGATTCCGGTAGGGATCATTCTTATTATATGCTATCAAAAACTGTTGTCTTTTTAGAGTGACTATTTTATAGAAATGTTTATAAACACTAAAAAGTAGTAACTACTATGGAAAATCCCAATAAGTCTTATAAATCAAAAATAAAAGATTATGTTTGTAGCTTAGATATTGAGGCTACAAAGAAAAAACAAATTTATATCGCTTTAAACGGGGGAATTTATTCTTCTTTGAAAGAAAAAAAAGGAAAGGGTACCAGAACAATGTATTTTGAAGATGGGACAAAGCAAAATGTAAATACTTACGAAGGACGTTTCAAGGCAGTTTCTAAAATTCTTGGAAACGATTTAGATAATTCTAAAGAACTTTACGGATTAATTGTAACTGGAGATTATGGAACAAAATCAAGAAATAATTATTTCAAAAAAACCGCCGCAAAAAATTATTTAGAAGTTAAAGAAATAAAAGAGAGTAGAAAAAAGAATCTTGAAGGAGAAGTTCTTGTTGGTTCTGCCAAGGCTTTAATTAAAGACGGAAAAGTAATTTTAGGAAAAAGTGCATATGCTTTAAATAGTTCTCAAACAAAACCCGTTGAAAATTTTGGGGATCAAGGGAATTTACAGGTGGACCAGACATATTCAGATCCCGTTTCTATTGGAACAATCCAAAATACTCCTCTTCCTAAAAAAAGATCTTTCTTAAAAAGAGTAGCTATT
>CAZLZF010000039.1:0-5455 GCA_964563945.1 Candidatus Woesearchaeota archaeon | reverse complement strand
CATAAAAATAGACCTGCAGTACGCAAGTCATAAAATCTACCGGTACGAGAAACAGAGCCGCTCGCGGCACTGTTCTCTGATTGATGTTACTGTTTACTTTTCTTCGCCGGTCAAAATGAACCGCGCGTAGCCGCCTGTGTCTTCTTCGAGGAAAGCAAATAACTCAGTGTATCCCTCACGCAAGGTGATCTCCCGCACCTTCGGCACATCAAACATATTCGTTTCGCCTGTGGATCGGGTGGCGAATATCTGTTCCTTTATCTTTTTATCCATTACATGCCTCCATAGAATCCTGTACCGCTTGTTTGAGAATACCAGTGTCAAACCCGGCACTTTTATAGCCCTCCAGTATTGTGCTGTAGTAATAGCAGCTTGGAGCTCCAGACGATCTCTCGTCGTTCATGATGTAGACCATTGCATCCACCGTTTTCCTGCCATGCTTCACTTTGATGGTTTCCTTGCGGTAAAGAAATGGGAAGCCCTCATAGCGGTCAAGCGCAGCTTCATCAGAGGTAGTAATCTCCCAGAGCAAACAGGGGACGGTCTTGCCTTTAAAGGGCTCTACGGTTGCCACAGAGCCGCCGTGTCCGCCACGAAACCGAAGCTGGTAATCCTTTAAGCTAACCGCTCCGACGGGCTTTGCAGTCGGGCAGCGGTGTGCCATCTGCTCTAAATTTAGGTTGGAACCGTATGCCAGGTAAAGTGTCTTACTCATTATGCGTATCCTCCTCCTTACTTCGAAAGGGCAGTTTAGGCTGCCCGAAACCGCCAAGCCGCCGAGCCGGAAAGGTGTGCGGTCAAATGCTCTCTGCAGTTTGCAAATTCTTCTCCGATGAAGCCGATGCGGTTTAAGTAGGTGCGCATCGCAAATTTCTCGTTTTCGGTTTGCGGTTTTTTCGCGGAAGCGCTTTTCTGCGTGAGTGCCTGCTTGTTAAGGGCAAGGGCAAGGACGATAAAGCTTCTAATTTTCCCTGCGTGAAGCTCGCTGTTGAAGCCCCGAAGTTCCACCGTATGGTTTCCGTTGAAAAAGCTGTGTAGGTTTAAAAAGTGATAGCGGCTTGAGTGGTAGTGTCTGCTGTTTGCTTCGCTGTAGCCCTCGTACCAAAGGCTTTCAAGATGCGCCAGCGTCTTCGGCTTTCTGCGGTTGATCTTGTCCACCAGAATCCCGTCCATCCTTTTGCAGTAGTTCATCCGTGCCGGTGCAATCTCCAAGGCTTTGTAGAAAAGGTCATTCTTGCTTGCTATGATGTTGATGAAGTTCCGTATGCTCCTCGCTGTGTGATCAGAACCGTCTAAATGGATGTGGATGCCGCAGGAGGAATTCGTAAAGGCCCCTGCTTTTCTAATCCTTCGCACCAGCTCCTGCAAGGTGGCAATGTCCTCTTCGTAGGTAAGGATCGGGCTCACGAGCTCGACGCTGTATTCTTTGCCTGCCGTTGTGATCATTCCCTGGTTTTTCTTTTCCCGGCGGATGCTGCTGTCGCTCATTAGCTTCCAAATCCGCCCGTCCGCGGCTGTAACCTTCTTGGTGTCGTAACCGTCGTATGTGTCTCCATAGCTTCCTCCGAGGAAGTCTGCCGCAATACGAGCTGCCTTGTTTCTGGTGATTCCTGTGAATTCAATCTCGATTCCAAACCTTGCTCTTAACATTTTGCTCTCCTTTATAAGTGTGTGTATTCCCCTTTGGGTATGTACATATATCACTCTAAAAGGGATATATAGCAAGTCAATTCTGCTGTATATTGATATAAATCACACAAGTTTTCAAGACATTATTGTGCAGTTTAATCTTCGATTTTCCGGCATAAATCTTCACCAAAGGCGACTCCAAGAGAGCTTCCGGAATCCCAATTCACATGAATTGTACCAATATCATCAACACCGCTAACCGTTCCTTTTTCGCCGGGCTTAAGCTGGGTATACGGGTCATCCATCTTGACAAGGACGACTCTCGTGCCGGGGAGATAATGGCTTTTTAGCTGTATTAGCGTTTCGGGGTGTATTTCTTTCATTGCTCTTTTTCCTCCTCGTCTTTGGTCTGTCCGCTCTTGAAAGCAGAGCTGCCCGTAAGGTTCGCCAGTAAAATCTTTCGTTCGCTTTTGTATTCTTGACCGATAAAGCCAAGACGAAGAAGGAAGCACCGGAAAGCGTACTTCTCATTTTCAACCGCTTTTTCAGTGGAGTTAACTCTTTTTTGCGTTTTTGCCATTTCGCAAAGGGCCGAAACAAAATGGGTGTAGGCTTTGATTTCATCTGGCTCTGGCCCTGCGTTAAACCAGGGGAAGCTGATGGTTTCTTCGTTTATAACAACGGGAATGAACTCTGCGCCCAGGGCCTTCTTTATAAGGGCTTCCTTGCTTTCCACCAGCCTTTTTAGATTATGGATTGTTGCTTCGGTAAAACCTTCCCTTGGCATTTCGATGGTCAAAGATACGGATTCAGCCGATTCGTTCAAGCCGTTTAAGGCATGTTCTAAATAGTCTCTATAAGTACTGATACTTACTTCGAGGGCAGCCTCGTAGGGGATTTGCACATTGCCCGGAATCTCTTCTGTTTCGAGGAGTGGCACATCGAATTCCTCGCTGACCGCCTTGAAATCATGCAAGTAGCACAGTTCGGCAACCAGATCTGGGTTGTCCTCACCTTCGAGCAAGCCGTTCTTGTTGATGCGGTAGCCACCAACCTCGTAGTCGAAGGTCGGCGCTCCTAGGTATTTTGTTTGCGCGTTCAGTTCCTGGCTGATTGCACTTACCAGCGACTTTCGTTTTGCTCCTGTAACATTGTAGTGAATCTTCATTTTTCATACCGCCTTTCTCTTTTCGGTATTACATACATCACTCTAAACGCTGTAAATAGCAAGCTAATTTGAGCTTTTATGTAGTAAAAAGGGCGGCTTTATTCTGCGCTATTTAGATGGGAGGCCACAATGCCGGACAATACAAAACATACGCAAGGAAGAGCCACGCCGTTGCCCCACATCTTATACTCGGAAGCATCGGAGTGCGGGTCTTGCAGCCATTTGATAATCTGCTTTCTTGTTTTCGGCTTACTGCTTTTACCTATGATTTTGCGATGAGTTTCCCATACTTCCGACCAGAAGAGGATGTCTTCCTCGTTGGGACTTTCAATGCCGAGGTTTGAACACCAGTAATCCGGGAATCCTTGCAGGCGGGCACATTCAGTCGGCGTAAGCCTGCGGACGATGTAATCTGATTCAACCAGCCCGTTATGGGAGCCTGGGCTTGTGCCGTTGACGAGAGTGTTTGCTGTGCCGTCCTGACGGAAGCATTGGCTCTCGGCTTTCATCTGCGGATAGAAGGAAGCAGGTTGTGCGACAGCTCCCGGACCTTTTGCCGTAAGCGTGGGTTGTTGCTCCTCTTCTATAGCCGGTTTATATAGAGCGTTCTGTCCTTGGTTAAAGGCCGCCCGGTCAATACCGTAGGCCGGCTGTGAAACGATTGGTGCATCTTTATAATCTCGTGACAACAGCGTCGGTGATTGTTCCTTTTCCACCTGAGCAAAATGACCGGTGGTCATGGCATAAGCGATGGCATGACGGTCAATGGTATTCAGCGTGAAAGAGACATCTTCGCCGGTGCCACTTCCTTGGGGTCCGTTTTTGTCTTCACGGCCAATCATTGATCCTTGCAGGGAAACCACGGCAATCCCTCCTTGATTGCATCCCGGATTGCCTCCGTTCGCATCGAGGGTACGCGAACTTTCTGCCTCGTAAATCCCGCTGTGCGGATTACTCGACAGCATGGAGTTGCTTTTATCGGAGCATATACCGTAAGCGGTGGGAACGAAAATAGTCTGGTCATTATTGCAGGAGAGGGTAGCAGACATATCGTCCTGAACCAGTGCACCCTTGCCACCACCTTCACAGCCGGAGCGGATCTTCAGCGTTTTCGGAGAGTTCATTACAAGTGGAACATTCATGCCGCCCGTGCCCATGCGAGAGGTTAGAGTCTGCACTTTGCCGTCCTGCTCAATTCTGCACCTACCGTCTGTAGGGTGATTTTCAATTGCGATGGCCGTTTGGTTGTCACCCATGTTTGCACGAAGCGAACCGCTTATGTTTTCATCCGTATGCCCGCCGACACGGGATGCGGCACCCGGTTCAAATGACAGAACAGTTCCCGGCACTACCCCTGCACGGAGTGTAGGAGAGCGTTCTTCCTCGTAACCGACGCTTCGGCTCTTAGCACTGTGCTCCGTGCAGAATCCACTCGACTGCATTATACAAGGTTGGTGTCCGTGCTCCTCGGCACGTAGCGTTGCAGTCATGTCTTCTGTAACCGACATCACACTTCCGCCTTGATCATTTAGGCAGATTAAGCCACCGCTTGATGTTCCAGTGCCAGTCTCAGCATTTCCGGCAGTTCCTTTCCACGGGCTGCCGCTCGGCGTAAAATCCCTTGACACGCCTTCGGACTCAAATAGTATTTCTCCGGCACTTCCGCCTGCAAAATCTGCGACAAGGTAGATTCTACGGCGGCGTTGGGGAACTCCGAAATATTGCGCGTCGATAGTTCTGTAAGCCACGCTCCATCCGTCTCCCAGATAGCAGTCTGCGTATGGCCATCGACCTTTTTCAGGCGCTGGCACCTGGGCATCCGGTTCTTTGACGCCGATGACCGCTTCGAGGACTGCCTGGAAGTCGGCTCCTTTATTTGAGCTGAATGCGCCGGGGACATTTTCCCAGACCGCATACCTTGGATATCTGCCATCTGTTTTGCACCTCATTTCCTTTATGATTCGTATCGCTTCATAAAAAAGGACGGATTGTTCTCCGTCCAGACCGGCTCGTTTCCCGGCGACCGACATATCGGTGCAGGGTGAGCCGAATGTGATTATATCTACAGGAGGGAGATTCGCACCGTTCAGCTTGCTTATATCCCCATAATGCTTCATTTTCGGGATGCGTTTTGTGGTAACCCGTATGGGAAAAGGCTCTATCTCTGAAGCCCACAAGGGTTCAATACCGCAGAGGAGGCCGCCGAGCGGGAATCCGCCGCTGCCGTCAAAGAGAGAGCCGAGGGTCAGTCTATGCTTCATTGGCGCTCACCTCCGGCAATTCACTATACGGATACTCCGTACCATCTCTTAAAAGAAATACACCGTCTGCGCTTCCAGCTTGCTCAATATAGCGTTTCACGATGACATCGCAGTACTTTTCATCAAGTTCAACGGTGCAGCAAATGCGATCCGTCTGCTCACAGGCTATCAGGGTAGAACCGCTGCCGCCGAACGGGTCGAGTACGATACAATTCGAAAGACTGCTGTTTAGAACCGGATAGGCAACCAGAGCCACAGGTTTCATAGTCGGATGGTCGGCGTTTTTCTTCGGTTTCTCAAATTCCCAGATGGTGGTCTGCTTTCGGTCGGCATACCAGTTGTGCTTGCCGGACTTCTTCCAGCCGAAAAGAACAGGTTCATGCTGCCATTGATAAGG
>CAZLZF010000038.1:0-5895 GCA_964563945.1 Candidatus Woesearchaeota archaeon | reverse complement strand
TTTTAACTCCTTTCGGAGTCCTGGAGGAGTCCAGGTTTTTGTCCGCACCCCCCTATCTTTTAATCTCTCAGCATATGATTTTATTCTAGTATCCATGACACTCTCCCATGTTTTTTATATGATGTAATTATTATTATGCGGACCATAGTTTCCCTAACTATCTTTAAACAAATGTTCTTGCCAGATATACCTCTGCGCCTAAACACTTCACTTTTTATGCTATACAGCTGAAACCCTTATCCACGAATCAGGGAATGCTGTTGCTCCATACCCATTAGTAAACCATCTGTCCGGACATAATACAATCTTTGATTCACTACTATCTAGCCATGCACCCCACCATGCAAAGCTGCTATTTGATACTATATGATGCTTACATTGAGACATCAAATACATGTCTAGGTGATTTTTGCCAATAGGATTATTATACTGTGCATCTAGATATCCCGATTTTCTTGTAGTATGGACTATGTGATTAACCGTAACATAATCCTTTATATTGAATTCCAGGTTATTAATACACCATTGAATATTGTTTGTGAAAATATGATATTTCGGTTTTATGATTCTCTCATCAAAATATTTTTTCGCTTTCCTATAATATTCTTTAGTAACTGCATTTGTATGAGTTCCAATATCATATCCCAAGGTTCTCTTGGCATATCCCCGTAGCTTATAAGACGTCTGCTTGTTACTATCAGAATAAACTCTAACATGTACCGAAATCGAATTCTCTCCAAGATAATCATTAGCAATCTCCTGACTTTTTCTATCCACATTGCTAAATGTAAATGTTGTTTTGATTTGATCTTCTATCGATGTAAAGTACTTTTCGGAAAACCAGTGCCCTTGTAAGTAGACATTGTCTTTATCAAACACAGATGGTAAATAAACATAATTTTCATATGTGTTAGTTTTAAAATATCTTTCGGATTCATTTAGAAATCCGCATTTGAGTCTTTTAAAAATACCTTCCCTTCCTCCTAGTGCAGTTATTTCCATTATTTCCTTCGTTGTCGCAGAAAGTAAAGATATACCAAAAACTGCTTCGATCTCGGTTAAGGCACCTTCTCCTTGATTGATTTTGGGTAAATACCTTGAGTCGGCCTTGACTTCATATCCTTTACTTCGCAAAGCCATGACCAATGCATGTTGAAACATTTGATTCCCTAGCCCCAGGCAATACTGTACTATTATCATTTTTCTCCTTGTATACATAATTGTTCTATAATATTTCACTTGTAGATCAAACAATAACATGCTTTCTGCTACATTGTAATCCCATGGCACTAATGTCTCTAATATCTACCCATGTTTACTATTTCTGTATCAAAGTACTTTTGGTTGTTCATAATAATCGAGGCTATCGTTCCCGTATTAAGCGCCCCCACCAAATAATCACATTTCGATAACATTATAATTTCAGACAGATAATCAAGACCGTTTTCATAAGTTGGATATTGTTTGTCTTCGTACAAGTCCTCAAATTTTTGTTTAATATGATACCCATCGAATCTTCGGTTAGTAGAGCAAATCACTTTGTCTCCAAATACTTCTCCAAATCTTGCAATTACTGCGGCCTCTTCAGCCTTGATAAAGATTAAGTCTGGCTTCCATCTAATATACTTCTTTTTAACCAATGAAAGCAGTTGGTCTACCTCTGGCTGAATAGCATGCCCCGCTAGTTTTTCCTTTGCAAAGTCAGACCCTCTATAAACAACTCCCATTATTGTCAGGTGCTTATGGACAAGTTGTTCCGGCGCTCTGTTAAAAAAATGCTGTACTACAATTGGTCTTGGAGAGACTATGCTTGCAGCTTCACTATACGCACTCAACATAGTTTTATCATTTATTAATTCTTCAAACTCAAAGCTATAGTCCGGCCAACCTTTAGACAGAATTACTCTATTGCTTCTATACGCATCATTCACTGTGATTTCCGATGGTTGTTCCCAATAATACTCCCAAACATTTTTTATAGGAAAAGCCAAATTCTTTTCACCAGCATATCTATGCGGGCTTAGGTACACAACCGGAACTGCCCCAATATTTCTTGCTTGTATGATGCGATTAAGCACAAAAAACCATTCTGACATAAGCCCTGATCCCGGTTCAGTCTTCCTAATGATATAGACAGTTTTATCCTTATTAAGTGACCCGAAATTATATTCTTTTTCTCTGTATTTATGATATATGATATTGTGATAAATATCTTTTTCAAAATTTATCATCCATTTAGGTGAAATCCTAATGATTATTTTTTTTAATTTATCGTTCACAATAATTCTTCTCCTCGTCAAGCAACCAATCAATCTTGGCTAGTATTTCCTTATATGTGGTCTCTCTGTCAAACAATTCCTCTCCCATTCTCCTGCTATTTCTCCCATGTAAAACCGCTTTCTCTGGGTTTAGGTAATAATGTTCAATAGCATCCGCAACGTGAACAGGATTTTTGTCAGTACAGGTTATGCCTGCATTGTACTGTCTTAGTAAATTTATATACTCGGCAGAGTTTTGAGTTGAAACTACAGGAAGACCTGCCATAGCATAATCTCCATGCTTATTGATAATACTAGCTGGTGACTTTGATACGATTGGATTCACTGCTACATCTGATACGCCTAGATACCCTACCGCTTTTGGGTAAGACAATCTTCCATGAAATATTACATTGACGTTTTTGCTTACCGCATAGTTCATGAAACGTTCTTTGAGGGGACCATCACCGATAATATGAAATGCAATATTGTTATAATTCCTTTCTTTTAACAATCTCATTGCATCAATTATAACCTGAATATCGTAACTATGCCCCAAGGTCCCTACATAAGTTACCCAGAACTCCCCAGCAGTTTTAAATGGTTGATTCTCTTTCAGAAGTACGTCAAAAGTAGTTTTATCGGTTCCCAGATATACGACAGTGCCTTCGTTTGACTCTCTACAACTATTTGCTCTATTGATATATGTTTCAGAAACCGCAACTATATAGTCTGCCTTCTCATATATGTGGTTGGCTTTCATTCTCATAGATGTAAAAAGTGCTTTGGAAAGTGTTTCATTTGGAATCACTAGTTGAAATGCTTCCGGCCATAAATCTTGTACATCTAAAACAAATGGGATGCCCCTATTTTTAGCATATTTTAGTGATTCCCAGGCAGCGTCTATAGACGGTATAGCACAATAAATTAGATCTGCGCTTCCCATTTTATTAAGTAGCTCTCTTAAATTTTTGCCAAAGATCCTGTGACTATATAGGCGCGTTAGGCTGACATTCTTATGATACCCAGGTTCGTATACATAACTTAAACGGAAACTTGCTGGGCCATGAAATGCCTCCTTTTGTCGCTTCCCAGAGTGATGAAAGCTCGATGTAAATAACTGTACCTCATATTGAGGGGAGAACAATTCCGCCAAATACGCGAAGCGACTATTGCTCCCTGTGACATTTTCCTCGATAAATTGTCCTATTATAACGATTCTTCTTCCTCTTTCATTTAAATCCCCATTCATGTCACGAGTTTACCTTAAGGTTTCTTTTCAAAATCATGTTTGTGCTCATCCCAATTCCCAACAACCCATAAAACATGGGCATCACTGATACTGTCGAGTCATTTACTAATCCAGATACGGCAAACCCAGATATCCCGAGAAATATTCCGACCCCCACATAAAACAACCATGAATCTTCTCTTCTTCTAAAATATAATCTAATAGATTGATACAAATAAATGGCTAAGATACTAAGAAAAGCCAATACCGAGATTCCTCCCGTGCCAACCCACATACCCATGTACATGTTATGGGGTTTGTCCACAATCATATTTAAGTTCCAATTAGCATTATATTTCCCAACATAGTCACCGTGCGGAAAGTAGATGCAATAAGTATCCGCTCCATGGCCTAGTAATACTGTATCTTTCATCATGGGTATTGTTCTTGACCAGATATACCCACGGCCTGACCCGAAGCTCAAATTATCCTCCCAACCAATTGATTCTACGTTCCGAAGAGGCATTAGTTTGCCCAGGTCGTTTCTGTACAAGGTCCCATTTTCTGTTACAGCAAACAACCAATCTTTTTCATCAATTGTAAGTACGAAGTATTCGTTTTCTTGATCATCTTTCGCTGGTTGAATCTTGCACATTGAGAAACGTGGGTCATCAAACCGATAAATAGGTGACACCTCGGTTTCTGCCAAACGAATTGGTTGCTCGTTTGAATCGAGAATAGAAATTGACGGCCAGTCTTCAGGATAGGTTTTCATCATGAAGACTTCACCTTCAATGCTTACCTCCACAATATTTTCTTCTACATGCGTTACGATGTAATCAACACGGGATTTTTGTGTCGTCGCTTCTTCTGTAACCGTGTTGCTACCCACAGCCCCTTTCACAGCTCCCGTTAGTTCAGGCATCCACCTTTCATATGTAATGCCTCCTATCAACACCGTGATAACCACTAGAACTAGCATTGGTTTCCACCATTGAAGAATCCTCTTGTTAAGAATAACAATTGCGACAAGCACCACAACCCCCATTCCAAGAAACCCTCCGGAAGAAGCAGAGCCAATCAGATTGAAAAGAGTTAAGGCGAATAGGGCACCCCATAGTATTTTTTTGTATAATGGTTCGCCACTTTTTTGGATAACAGCCCTAATGAAAAGTAACCCAAATAATGGTAACAGCAAGGTAAGATAAAAGGACACATAGTTGATGTTATATACGGTTTGATAAATTTCTCTATTTAAAAAAGTGAAATTCAGTGCTTGCTCTCCTTTTTCTGCCGCCTGATCTATCAATTGCCACATGGTAAGTCCGGAATCTGTCATCACATTGGGCGTGATTAATTTTTGCCCTATTACCGTGCGGAAAAAATCTTTATCTAAGGCTTGTGTGATTCCGAGTAGGCTTAACAAAACACTAGACCCAGCCAAGACATAAAGAATCCATTTTATGGCTCGCTCCGTGTTTATCGTGTTGATAATATAGAAAAGCATTACCAAGTATGCAATTAATGTCATGGTTCCTTCAAACCGGTCATTCCAACCCAATAAAGAAAATTCCTTGTAATCGCTCAACAAATAGGAAAGAACTACCATTACAAGGTATATCACCATAGGGATATAGATGATAGTAGGTTTCACGCAGAAGCTCTGGGTAAACACACGGTACAATAAAATAAGTATGGCAAGCCCGGTTACAACTAGGACGGTCGTCATTTTAATATAACTAAAGAAATCCGTTAGATTATCCCCGCCTCCATGCCAGAAAAACTGTGCCATAGGTCGTTCGTAAGGGGTCATTCTTACCATCAGGATTACGATAGCTGTAAAGAACATCACCGGTAATAGTTGAAACCAATGAACTCCTTGGTCTATGTCGGGAGCATGGCTCATGGAAAACAGGTAACCTTGTTCTTTGTTTAGCCTTTCCTTATTACCGCTATTTGCATTTTTGGTAATCGCTTTTTCGTTAATTAGTTCATCTGTTATCTTTGTCGTTCGGTTATTCCTTTTCATCCCACTCTATTCTCCGTTCATATTTATATTTCGTTCCATTTTTGGCACGTAGGCATATAGTTTTTTGCTTCTTTGGATGATTTTATATTTTGGATTAAACTTTAATATTATCTCCTTTAAAACCCGTGGATCGTCCGGTAAATGGTAGGTGCATATGGATAAAATCGGTTCATCTGTTCTTAATATGTTCTCTGCGCCTAAAAGCATAAATCTCTCATGTCCTTCGATATCCGCTTTAATAAAGTCTATTTTTTCTATACCTTGGTCCTTCTTGAATTGATCTAATGTAATTACATCAATACTTGTCGCTCCGGTGTCAGATATCGCCCCCCGCTAAAGACACATTATTCCCCATTTCAAACCCGGATTTTCCTGTC
>CAZLZF010000037.1:3918-6046 GCA_964563945.1 Candidatus Woesearchaeota archaeon | reverse complement strand
GTTTTTCATCCATTAAAAAACTATGAACCCAAGAGAAACGATCATAATTTTCGTCAGCTCCGATACTAGAAAATGCTGTATACTTGCCTAAGTCTGTTGAGTCAATCAATAAATGGGTAGCATTATGAGGGTATAAAAATTCAAGTGCCTCCATTTCAGACCTCCCAGTTAAAACGTGTCTTCCCATTAAATGATTCCAGTATACAATAAAATTTCCTCCATCTAAAATCGTTGCTCTCTTTCCTAGGGATTGAACCCAATAACCATAATCCCACCAGTGTGCAAAAACAGTTGTTTTTTCATCTGTATTTTCTCTAACCCAGTCCATTGCATATTGCCATTGATTAGTGTAAGAACTTGGTGCATAGTTCTCTGCAGTTATTTTTACAACAGAAAAATTATAGTAAAAAGACCAAATGCCCGCAAGTAAAACTAAAATAGCAAAAGAAATAATCAAAAGCTTTCCTAAGTCGTCTTTTTGTTTTTTTGATAATTCATAAACTTTGTAAAGCAAATAAGAAACCAAAATTGGAGTTACACAGGCAAGAACCATAATTAATCTGGTTGCTCCTCTTGCACCAACTATGGTCATTGAAAAAATTACAAAATAAAGAAGATAACCAAAATCTATTGAAGAAAGTTTTTCAAAATCTTTATCTCTAAATATCCTAAAATAAACTTTTAACAATAAAATCAAAAATACAATTCCTCCCCCCACATAAACAAGCATGCTCAAAAAAGATTCTCCATTTAATATTGTCTTAGAAGAATAGTTACTAAAAATCAAACCGACTAAAAATACAACGTATCCGAAAACGAGATATAATCTTTCTTTTTTAGGAATCTGCTTTATAATTTCATAAAATAAAAATATTGAACCTAAAAAGAAAAGCCAAAAATATAAGGGAATATTCATTACTACCGGACCAAAACTTGAAGACCATCCGCTAACAAAATCCGGTTTTTGATTTTCCGCGACAGTTAGTCCAAAACGAGAAGACGCTAAAGGCGAGAAAAGATTACCTAAAACACTATTTACAAAAGAAAATAAAAATGAAGGACCAAACAAAATTAAAATCATAAATAATCCAATTAAAGCGGAAATTAAAACAATTAAAACTTCTCTAGGAATTTTTGATTCCAACATATTTAATTTTTTAAATTTGAACTTCTTAAAAAATTCGCTTAAGATTAGAATAAATAAAACTCCCAAGGTAAATGCTGTCCCTACCGAAGTAATTAGATTTTTTGGAGAGTATCTTGTTGAAAAAGGCATAACTACCGCTAAAAATGAAAAAACCCAAATAGAAAAGTAAATTGTTTCCATAGAATTTATTTTTTTAATAAAGAAAGCAACCAAAATTGCTCCAGAAATTGTAATTAAAACATAAATTACTCCTCCCCAAATTAAACCTAAAATTCCGGTAGAAATTCCGGCAAGGATAGAAAACAAAAATCCTTTTTTGAAATTTTTGGACTCTAATGCTTCTAAAACAAAATAAAAAGCTAAAAAAATAAATAAGTAAGAAGCTGATTCTTTCTCTGGGATTCCGGCAATTGTTCTTGAAAGTAGCGAAGGTAAAAAGGAATAAAATGCTGTTGAAACTAAAGCAAGTATATCTCTTTTCATCGGATTTTCTTTAAAAAATATTTTTCTAGAAAATAAAAAGAAAGCAATAATTGAAAGACCGAACATTACAACTGGAAAAATTATTGCTGCATAAGTAACTGTAACTTCAGAGGAAAATAAACTTAAAAATTTGTAAAAGTAAGCAATCATATATGAAAGTAATTTCATCTCTGATGCTGTGTTTATTGAATTACAAATTGCCCCAGAACAAATTTCTGCTAATGGGGCTGAACGCATAGAATCTAAAACAAACAATTTTCCGTGTTCAACAATATATTCTGCCCAACGAAGAAATAAAAAAGGGTCTAAATCCGGTCCCAAAGTCCATTCTCCCGTTGAAACATCTTTTAATTTAGAAATATTTAAAGTACGAACCCAAGTTCCTAAAAAAACAAGTACTGCTAAAAAGATATAAACAATCCAATCTTTCTTCTGTTTTAAAAAAGAAAAAAGTTTTTGCTTTCTCTCTTCAATCTCTCTTTCTATATCTTCTGCCAT
>CAZLZF010000037.1:0-3818 GCA_964563945.1 Candidatus Woesearchaeota archaeon | reverse complement strand
ATTTATAAACGAAAGTTTTATTCAATTAATATCGCGAGTTAAAAGCGTTATAGCGAGAAGTTAGTTCTTCTTGTAATTTACAATGAAATCAAAAACACTAATAGAAAAACAATTGAAAAGAAAAACAAATCCGGACTTAGTTCAAACAATAATTTTATCTAAAAAAAATCTTAATTGGATTGAGGTTTCTGCCTCACTTTCAGGACTTTCAAATAACAGGGTTGTTTTAAATTTGGATTTTATAGATAAACAAGCAAAAGAAGGAGAAACAATTGTAATTCCCGGAAAAGTTCTTTCAATGGGAGAATTGACTAAAAAAATAAAAATTGTTGCACTTGCCGCTTCAAAATCTGCAATTGAAAAGATTAATAAGAACGGCTCGACTTTTACAACAATAATAGAAGAAATTAAATCAAATCCTGAAGGTAAGGGAATAAAAATTTTAAAATGATAGTAATAGACGCAAAAGATTCAATTTTGGGAAGGGTTTCGAGTTTCGTAGCAAAGCAAGCACTAAAAGGCGAAGATGTTGCCGTTGTAAACTGTAATCAAATAATAATCAGTGGATCAAAGAAAAACATTCAAAAAGAATTTGAAGAAACTCGAGCAAGATATGGTTCAAGTCAGAAAGGACCAATACATAATAAGGCTAGTTGTGAAAAAATAGTAAAAAGAACGATTAGAGGAATGCTTCCAGACCATAGAGAAGGAAGAGGAAGAGTTGCATTTAAAAAAATAAAGTGCTATAATGAAGTTCCAAAAGAATTTGAACAATCTGAAAAAATTATAATCGCAAATAAAAAAACTCCTAAATTTAGCTATTTAAAGGAATTTACTAGAAAATGAGTATAGAAACAAAATATAAAAAAGTTGTAATCTCCGGAAAGAGAAAGTCTGCAGTTGCAAAAGCAGTTGTAACTAGCGGAAAAGGAGAAGTTTCAGTAAATGGTAAAAAATACGAACTACTTCCTTTCTTTGAAAAACTTAGAATTGCTGAACCAATTAGAATTGCAGAGCAAGTTTTAGGTAAAATAGAATTCGACGCAAAAATAACCATTCGTGGCGGAGGAAGAATAGGACAAAACGAAGCGGCTAGATTAGCTTTAGCAAAGGGAATTGTAAAGTTTTCAAACTCTGAAGAATTAAAACAAGCTTATGTTAAATACGATAGAAATATGCTTGTTGCAGACATTAGAAGAAAAGAAGCATATAAACCCGGAGATTCTAAGGCTAGAAGAAGTAGACAAACTTCATATCGTTAATTATTTTATATTTGGATTTTTTATTTTTAAATTTTCTAATTTATTTTGAACGTGATTAAATAGCGTTGATGAAATTAAAGAAATATGTGTTCCATCGTGAACCTCTCTATTGAATTTTATTTTTCCTAGATAAGTAAAATTGAATAAAATTTTTTTTAATCCGTTAACCGAAAAACCATATTTTTTTGAAAGTTTATTTAAACTTAAAGGAGAGTTCAAAAAATCTTCAAATATTTTTTCTACCTCTCTAGAATTTTCATTGGGAATTAATTGATTGTTTTCTATTTTATAGCCATAGGGTGCCCGAGACATAACTTTTCCTTCGCACGCTTTTTTTATCATTCCTTTTTTTTGTCGTTTTAAAATTTCTGAAGCGTTTTTTCTGAAACTTTCTAATTCTGAACCATTTATTTTTTGTCTAATATATTCGTCCATTTCTTCTGGTTCGTCGGGAGAAAAGAATAAACAAACATTACAAAGAGTTAAACCCAATTTAGACTTATTCTCTTCTGAAGAGAAGCCGCACTTTTCACAAATTTTTTCACTCGCCATCTTTTTTCTCCATTGCTTCATCTAAAGGGGATTTGATTTTTTTAAGTTCTTCTGTTGAGATATGCGTGTAAATTTGGGTTGTAGATAAATCTGCGTGGCCTAAAAGTTCTTGGATTTTTCTTATATCTACCTCATTTTCTAAAAGATGTGTCGCAAAAGAATGTCTTAGGGTGTGGCAGTGAACATCTTTATTTATTTTGGCTTTCTTTGCCGCGTTTTTGACTATTTTTTGTAAATTTCTCGACGAAAGTTTTCCTTTTGGACCAGAAAAAAGATATTCGCTATCCGAACTAGAAGAAAAATCTTTTAATTTTTCAGTTAAAAAAAGAGGAATATTAAAAATTCTATCTTTCTTTCCTTTTCCTTGACGAATAATTCCCACTTTTTCTTCGAAGTTTAAATCATCTTTTTTTAAATTTATAACCTCGGAAACTCGCATACCGCAAGCATACATTAAAGAAATAATTAATTTTGATTTTTTTGTATTTAATGAATCAAGCAATCTTTTTACTTCGTCTTTCGTTAAAACGCACGGAAATTTTTTTTCTCTTTTGGGACGTTTAATTGAAAGTGTTATGTCTTTTTTTAAAATATTTTGATAAGAATAACGAATTGCTGAAAGAAACAAAATAACCGACATTGAAGAGTGATTTGAAAGATTGTCTGCAATGAAAAGTTTTAAATCATCTTGAGAGATTTCTTCAGGATCTTTTGTTATAGAATCAAGAAAAAACTCGTTGGATTTTAAATAATTTCTAAGAGTATATTTTGAGGCCTTAGAGATTTTTAATTCAACTTCTAATTTTTTTAAAAATTCCTCTTTTTTCATAGGATTATTTGTGCGAACTTGTTTAAAAATCTTGGGAGAGAAAGAAAATTTGGGATAAATTTTGTATGCAAAACCTTAAATAGTCCTAAAAAATAAAAATAGTATGAGTATAAAGAACGGAGATAAAGTATCTCTTGATTACGAAGGAAAGTTAGAAGACGGAACAGTTTTTGATTCTTCAAAACATGGCGACCATTCTCATCCACTTGAATTTACTATTGGAGAAAACATGGTAATTCCCGGATTTGAAAAAGCAGTTTTAGGATTGGAAGTCGGAGACGAGAAAACATTCAAAATAACTGCAAATGAAGCTTATGGAGAAACCAAAGAAGAGCTAAAACAAAAAATTCCAAAAGAAGCATTTCCAAAGGACCAAGAAGTTAAAGAAGGAATGGTAATTCTACTTAATGCTCCAAATGGAGAACAATTTCCAGTAAAAATCGATTCTGTTACAGAAAGCGAAGTAGTGGTAGATTTAAATCATCCACTTGCCGGGAAAGATTTAACATTCAGTATAAAAATTTTGGAGATAAAGTAATTTTATAGAACTGAGAAGGGAGGAAAAGTAAAATGGAAGAAGAAAGAAAAATGTACCCTGCAACTTGTTCTGAGTGTGGTCAATCTTGTGAAGTTCCTTTTGAACCATCAGAAGACAGACCAGTTAAGTGTAAAGAGTGCTATGCAAAATCTAGACCCCAAAGAAGTTTTGGAAACAATAACCGAAGAAGTTTTGGAAACAATAACCGAAGAAGTTTTGGAAACAATAACCAAGGAGATAGAGAAATGCATGATGCTACTTGCTCTGAATGTGGACAAAAATGTAAAGTTCCTTTCAAACCTACTGAAGGTAAAAAGGTTCTTTGCAAAGATTGCTTTATGAAATCGAGAAGCGAATAATTAAGCAAAAAATTATTTTTTATTTTTTTATTTTTAAATATAGAATTTTAGTTAAGTTATTAAATTAAAATAATTTAACAATAGTATGAAAAGAGAAGTAATCCGATTAGAAAATATTTCTAAATATTACCAAATGGGAGAAACGATAGTCAAAGCGGTAGATGGTTTATCGATTAATATCTCTCAAGGAGAATTTGTCGCGATTATGGGCCCTTCGGGTTCTGGAAAATCTACATCAATGAATCTAGTTGGAAGTTTAGATATTCCTACAAAAGGAA
>CAZLZF010000036.1:0-6097 GCA_964563945.1 Candidatus Woesearchaeota archaeon | reverse complement strand
TCATTTTTTAGATTAAGAATTTTTCCTTTCATAAAAAAAACTAATTCTAAACCTTTTTAAGCATTTTTATACTCTTTTTTTGATGAAAACAAAATATGAATCTTTTGCAGTTGGCAAGTTATCTGAAGGTTGTAAAATGTGTTTGAAGGGCGGAAAAATGGTTCTTTTTGTTACAGGAGTTTGTCCGAGAAATTGTGATTATTGCCCATTAAGCGATAAAAGAAAAAATATAGATAAAATTTATGCAAATGAAAAAGAGTGTAAAAATTTTAAAGATATTGAAAAAGAAGTTTTAGAAAGCGGGGCAACTGGATGTGGTGTTACTGGCGGAGATCCCCTAGCAAAATTTGATAGAACAATAAAAATTTTATCTCAATTGAAAAAAAGATTTGGAAAAAATTTTCATATCCACATTTATGTTTCAACTTTACTGGTAACAGAAGAAAAAATAAAAACTCTTTCAAGGGTCGTAGATGAAATAAGATTCCATCCAGATTTAGAAAAAAATATTGAAGAAGAAATAAGAAAAATTTCAATTGCAGAAAAATATTTTGATAAAAAAAATATAGGAATAGAAATTCCAATTTTCCCGGACAAAAAAAAGGATACAATAAATTTCCTAAAAAAAGCAATTTCGCATATTAGCTTTTTAAATTTAAATGAGTTAGAAATCGGAGAATCGAATATAAATTGGATTAATAAAAATTATTCTCTTAACGAGGATACTTACACAATAAATAACTCATTGGAAGCAGGAAAAGAAATAATAAAAAAATTTGAAAAACAAATTAGAATTCACTTGTGCACCGCAAAAACAAAAAATTGGTACCAGTTTAGAAATAGATTAAAAAATTATTCAGAAAAAAAGTTTTTTAAAAAAACTTCTGACGGAACACAAATTTATTTTTCTACAAAAGAAGAAAAAATTAAAAAAATTTTAACTAAAGAAAATTATTATTTTGACGAAGCAAAAAAACAATATGTTATTAATCCAAATAAAGTTAGAGAAATTCTTGGAAAATTAAAAATATTTAAAATTGAAGAATACCCTACAAGCGATAGAGACATTGTAGAAACGGAGGAATTTTAATGGATAAAAACAAAATTGAAGAAATAAAAAAAGGAAAGAGTATTAAAGAGTTGTTAGAATTTTCTATAATAAATATAGATAAATCTAGTGGACCAACCTCATTTAATGTTTCTGATTTTGTAAGAAAGAATCTAAACTTAAGAAAAACTTCTCACTTTGGAACGCTGGACCCAAAAGTAACGGGTGTGTTACCTATTGCATTAAATCGTGCTTGTAAATTAACAGGATATTTTTTAGGAGAAGATAAAGAATATATTGGAATAATGAGATTTCATGAAGAAATAAAAAAAGAAAAGGTAGAAGAAATGATTGGAAAAAAATTCCTCGGAAAAATATTACAAACCCCCCCATTAAAATCCCGAGTAAAAAGAGAAGAAAGGACAAGAGAAATAAAAGAATTTGAAATACTAGAAGTGAAAGAAAAAGATTTTTTATTTTGGGTAGTTTGTCAAGGAGGAACATATATTAGAAAACTAGTTGATGATTTGGGAAAAGAATTAAAAATAAACGCACATATGCTAGAACTTAGAAGAACTCGTGCAGGAATTATTAAAGAAAACGATTTAGAATATCCTTCAATTCGTTTATATGATTTTGAAGAAGCAGTTAATGAATATAAAAAAGGAAATGAAGAACAAATTAGAAAAATTTTAATTCCAGGAGAAATAGTTTCGTTACTCCATCGAGAAGTTCAGATAAAAAATAGTGAAGTAAAGAAAATTTTAACCGGAAAACCAATCTATACCGACGATTTAAAAAATAAAAAAGAAAAATTTGAAAAAGGAGAAATCGTTATTTCTTTTTCAGATAAAAAATTTTTAGGAATACACAAAGTTACCAAAGAAAAAGAAATATTTGCAAGACCAGAATTCGTTTTTCAAGAGAACATTTAATTTTATTTAATACTTTGAGTAGTTACAATGGTTATGAAAAAAAATCCAAACATTAAAAAATCTTTTTTTAAAAATAAACAAATCATTCCTCCAAGAAAAGAAATCAAGACAATTATTTTAAACCAAGGTTTTCCAATTCCCATTTCTTCCAAGGTTATTTTTGAAAGTAATTTTCCTAAAGGAATTCCCAAAATTAAAACAAAAATTCCTATTGTAAGTTTTAGCATCTCTTCCACAATAATCTTTAATAACAAGTGTTTTTATATTTAATTATATGTACAAAAAATTTTTAATTATAGCGAGCAAATCTGATAGAGCAGGAGTAAATATTACTTCACAACTTTCAAAATTTGGAGAATTTAATTTTTATCTTCTAGAAAAAGATATTCTGCATCAAGAAAATTTTGATTTTTCGAAAATGGATAATTATGATTTTATAATATTTGCCTCAAAACATTCTTCTTCAAAAAAAGATAAAACAATTTCAATTCACTCTGCGGGAAATTTTAAACTTGCTTCAACAGAAATGGGGGGTGTGGACGAAAATGTTTGTCTTTCTTCAGCGCTTTTTAACAAACAACTTTTTGAAAATTTAAGTGATTGTATGATTGAACACGAATTGAATGAAAAATACAAATTGACATTGGAATGCACTCATCACGGACCATTTATCCACAAGCCGTGCGTTTTTGTAGAAATAGGAGCGACAGAATTTGAATGGGAAGACCGAAGAGCAGGATTTGCAGTTGCAAAAGCAATAAAAAGGACAATAGAAAATTTTAAAGAAAACCCTTATAACGAAATTGGCGTCGGAATAGGAGGGCCACACTACTGTCCAGGGTTTAATAAAATACAATTAAATTCAAATGTTGCAATATCTCATATAATTTCAAATTACAATTTCCCTGTAGAAGAAAAAATGATTTTGGAGTCAATACAAAAAACCCAAGAAGAAGTAGACTTTGTTGTAATTGATTGGAAAGGGATGACTTCAAAAGATAGAGCGGATTTGATTTTTATACTCGATAAAAACCACATTTACTATAAAAAAACAAGCGAAATAAACAAAAGCTAAAAAGATTATTTTAGAACAACTAAATATATTTAAAGAAGAAAATATTTTTTTAATTATGACTTTAGACAATTTTTTAGAAGACAAATTTTTTCTTTCATTAGCGAGGCCAAAATTTCCAGAATATATTAAAAAAATTGCCCAATATGAAAAAGAAACTGAAAAAGATATAATTTACGACCTTTTAATCTATTCTGATTTTTTTGAAGGAAATTATCATGTTAAAAGAGGTAAAGAAGGATTTGAAATAAAAAGAATTTTTCCGGAAGTGGACTTAATCACCTCGAAAGGAAGAATAATTAATGCAAAATTCCTTTTTCCAGAAACATATTCCGAATTGATTGGAGATTTGACTAGAAATCCCAAAATTCAAGAAAGGAGGATAATTGTGTATCCAGAACTAGGAAGAAAAGGAATCCAAAATATAGGAAATAATCTAGACTTTGAAGAATTGGAAGGTATAGAAGGAAAAATTGTCTACAAAAAGCCCGGTTTTTTCAGTAGAGAGAAAATTTTTCTTCAGGGAGTCGAGATAGACCGTAATGGAAAGATAATTGTAAATAAAAATTAATTTTATATAATTTTATAAACCCAGAAGATTATCCTTATGCATGAAAAATAAAGAGGTTAAAAAAGAAAAAGCGGTAGAGAAGAAAATAGTTTCCCTATTTGAAATTATTCTAATTCCTTCAGCAATATTAATTGCATATACTATTTTAACCACCACACTTCAAAAATGGATTTATTTGACATCTTCACAAGTTCAAACAAGTCTTTCTATATTTGGTATTTTTTTTCAAATTGCTTGCTTTGGATATATTGGATTTAAATTGACTAAGATGAGCATAAAAAAAACATCTCTTTCTTTTGTTGCAGGTCTTGTTTCAGGAATAATTGTTTCTTTTATTGGGGCAATTATTGGAATAATATCTGTTTATTTTTTTCCATCTACCTATTCTTCGGTAATGAATATGCTTTTAGAACAGGGATTTTCAAGAGAAATTATTTTGCTTAACTTACAAGTCGCATCTTGGATAAACTTAATTCTTGGACCAATTGTTTTAGGAATAATCGGAGCAGTAGTTTCTTGGATTTCTTTTTTAATCTTTAGAAATATAAATTAATTGAAATAAATTTATTTACAATTCTTAAACATCTTCTTTGATTTGAATATGTTATTTTTTTAATTGCTTTTTCAAAAGAGAGCCATTTATGATTGTCATGTTCTAATGGATCAAATTTTATTTTGTCTGTTTTATTAACTCTTACAGAAAATAAGTGAAATGTTTGTCCAATTTTATCTGGTCTTTTTTTGAAATTTTTTGGATATAAATATCTTCCAGAAATTTTATGATCTACGACATCTTTTTTTAAAACTTTTATTCCTGTTTCTTCTTTTAATTCTCTTATCGCAGTGTCAATCTTTTTTTCTTTGGGTTCTATTTTTCCCTTACAAAACTCCCATCCTTTCCAATGAAGTTTTCTTTTTAAAATTAAGAATTCTTTTTTTCCTTTTTTATCTACAGAGTATGGGACAACGAATACTGCTTTCCTCCAAATTTTTTTCATATTTCGTTTTCCGAGGAATTTTTACTCTTTTTTTCAAAAAAATCAATTGCCTCTTGAAGCTCTTTGTGGGTTTTTGCATATTTCTTTATATCTATTTTTTTTGTGTATGCTTCGCATGCTTGAACAAGCGCTTTTGCTCCACTTTTTGTTCCTTTTGGATGTGCATGGCATCCTGCGCCCATAGTGGTTATAAAATCTACACTTCCAAGAATATCAATAAAAGGTTTAAGAAGAATTGGGTTTAATCCGCCGGAAACAATCGGACAAGTTTTTTTCATACCTCTCCAAGAATCGTCTTCTAAAATCACTCCTTTTGCAAAATCCAAATTCGCAATTTTAATAAAATCCTTATCTTTCTCTGGAATTTTTCCCCAAGATTGTTCAAAAAAATGCCCTTTTCCAAGCATACTTAACGCCCCTCTTGCAGCAGTAACATCTTCTTTTGGAGAACCGGCCATTTTTCCAACTCCTGCTGTTCCGGTATGAATGCCTGAAACTCCTGCAAGTCTTGCAAACTTTGCTAAAACTAAAACTGAAAAACCAAATTTAGATTCCTCTCTTGTGAATGCCGCATGCCCTGCTCGATGATAATGAATAAAAACTTCAGGATATCTCCTTCTAAGAGTTTGAACACAGGTCCATCCTGCAGTAATTCCATCAATTAAAAATGCATAACTTCCTCTTTCAAATCCCGCATTTTTTATCATTTCGCAACGAGAAATCATTGTGTCAAAATCAGAAGCAGAAACATTAAACGAGTGAACTTTTTTCTTTCCTGTTTCTTTTACTGCCTTATCCATTGCTTCCTTTACATGCTTGACCATTTGGTCATACGGACAAAAATCTTGATTTGCTTGTGGCTCGTCATTTTTAACGAAATCTCCTCCCCCCACCCAAAAATCATAGCAAACTTCGGCATACTCTGCAGAGGTTAGTCCCATTTTTGGTTTAATGATTGTTCCTAAAATCGGTCGGTTATATATTCCTAAATATTTTCTCATATCCTCAATTGTATAACTTGGTCCGTCGTATTGTTCAAGCATTGCTGAAGGAAACCAAACATCCAAAAGTTTTAATTCTGAAACCTCTTTCATACCTAAAACATTTCCTACAACATAAGTCAAAATATTTTGTACATTCCCTCCCCTATCGAAAAGTCTCCAAGGATAGGCAATCCAAACTAAATTTTTTTTATCGTCGTATTTGTAAACAAGTGCGTTCATCTCTCTTGAAAAATCGGTTTCGGTTAATACTGTAAAATTTGTTCCTGTAGAAGATTCGGCTGCAACCTCACAAGCAGCTTGTAAAAAATTTATTTTTCCATTTGGAACAAGTTTAAAGACCGCTAGCATATAGTTTCCATTTTTAGGATTTTTTAAACTTAAATCTGTATAAAGAAGTTGCTTATCGTTTAAAGTAGAAAAATACTTTTCATTAGAAGAATTTTTTTTAATAACTTTTTTCACCATCTTA
>CAZLZF010000035.1:0-6551 GCA_964563945.1 Candidatus Woesearchaeota archaeon | reverse complement strand
TTATCTTGGATATTTACAGGAACAATGGGAAATGTTTTAATTGCAGTAATAAGTGGATTATTTGGAATAATCGGACTTTATTATATTATAAGATTATTAAGGAGTTTGATATAAAATGGAATATTATAAAGTTATGAGTGATTTAGGAGGAGAGAGTATTTTAACTATGATTCAAAGTATAGCTTTAGCTGTACCTGCTTTCTTCCCTGTTTTCTTATTTTTCTTTTGGTTATTTGGAAGTGCATCTTCTTATTATGTTATCCTTAAAACTACTGGGAAGAAAAGATTCTTTCATACATTAACTTCTTTTGGATTTGTAAGTTTTCTTATAGCTTTACTTTTAGCAAGTCTAAATACTACAACAATTACAATATTAAGTGGTTATTGGGTTGGATTTTATATTGTGATGACTGTGATTTCTTGGTATATTTTAACGCAATATAAATAAACTACTTAGTAGATTAAAACTACTTAGATTTATATATTAATTATTATTCAGTAGTTTATGTTAAAGATACTTTGTATCAAAAATGATAAAAGGAAAAAGGGGGAAGATAATTATTTCTAAAAGAAAATGGAAGGTAAAGATGTAATGAAAGCAGTAGGATCAGTTCTAGGAGTAGCTGTTCTAGTTGTATTTGTAGCTTTAATATTGGGAACAATATTAGGTTTAAGCGCTTTTGAGAGTATCACAATCATAAATGTTACTGAATTGCAAAATGCAGTTGGTGGCTTCTTAACAGCAATATTTGGTTTCTTCGCTTTAGCAGGAACTGTAATTGCTATTGTATGGATTGTAGGATATATTAGAAAGCTTTTCGATAAAAAGACTGGACTAAACTCAATCACAGCATAAGCTTAGATTGTCTGCAATTTTTCGGAGGACAGTAAACCTCTATAACTCAAACTGCACGACTACGGTATCCCATCGTAGGGAGGGTGTAAATCCCTCATATAATTTTAAGAAAATGAAAGATAATCCTGAAAGAAGAAAAAATAAGAAATGGAAGAGAAAAGAAAATAGAAAATTTCCTTATAAAAATAGAAATGTTTAAATACTTATAAAATAATAAATATTATATGGATTCAAAAGAGGATAATTATCAAGAGTATTCTGCAACTAAAACTTATTCTTTAAAAATTAAAAATATTAAAAAAGTAGATGATGTTGCAAAACAAAAACAAGTAAATAAATCACAAGCATTAAATGTGATAATAGAGGAATATTAAAATGGCTGTTGATTTATCTGCTGCTGGAGGGATGTTTTCTTCCGGACTTAGTCAATTAGCTCAATATAAATGGGTATTTATTGTATTAATAGTTTTAGCATTTTTAGGGGGATTAATTTATTTTCTACATAAACTAAAACAAAAGAAAAAACAGTGGACCCATACTTTTAAAATAAAAAGACTTTTTGATAATGGAAAAGTATCCGATCCAATTATTATTAGGGCAAGAAGATTTGTTAAAATAAAAGGAAGTGATGTATTTGAATTAGAAAAACCTGTATTAGGATCTTATTTATCTGCATCTCCTGGAGAGTACTCAGATTTGAATACATTCTCTTTAGTAATTGATAAATTTAATAGAATCTATTTAGATAAAGGCACAATATTCAATAAAGAAAGAAATTCTATGGAAATTTCCATGGTTCATGCAGGGATTGATGTCGTTAATCAAGAATTAAAAGATAAATGGCAACAAGCACATAAACAAAGTAATTTATTAACAACAGCACAATTAATAGCTGCAGGACTTAAGGCTTTAGGTATAGTTGCAATGGTAATTATAGGTATAGTTGCAATTCAAGCTTGGGGAGATGCACAAGTTTCAAAAGCACAAGAAAAAACACAAGAAGCAATCGCCATGCAAAATTTAGCTTCTGCAATGGAGACTATGGAAAAAATAGTCAATACACAACAATTACAAATAATCCCAATGTTGAAGGCTTTATATGGTAATGAAAATATTGCAGCAGAAATAAATAAATACCGTATAATAGAAGATGAACAAGATTAGATTAATATTAAAAAAACTTTTAATGACTAAAAGAGAAAGATTTGAAGAAAAACTTTTAGAAGAATATAATAGAGGAAATTTTCTAGGTTCGGGGGTGACAATGGAAAATGGAAATTAGAAAACACATAGATACTACAATTAAATTAATGATTGTATTAAATTTAGTAACATTTATTTTATCTTTAGCTTTAAAATTTAGTAGCTTTTATTTGACTTTGACTACCCTACTAAATGCTTTCTTTTTCTTTGTTGTTTGGATGGGTAATAAGTATGCACACTTATTTGATTCATTCTCTCAAACAAATAAAATATTAAAATCACTAAATAAATTGGGGGGATTTTAAATGTCTTTATTTAATAAATTTAAAAAAACTGCCACAAGAGGAGTGCAGAATTTTAATAATATACCTATAGATAAAAGTAAATTTAAGAATCCTGATTATTTAAGTCCTGAAGATAGGGAATTATTAATGGATTTAGAAATGGATGAATTTCAAAAGAATGATGGTTTTAATTTAATGCAACCACAAAAACCTGAAAGTTTTCATCATTATATATTAGAGAACCAGTATCAAGATATTGAAAGATTAATTCGGGGTTTTAAGGATGTTTGGGATAAGGAAGAAAGGAAGTGGATAACTAAAAGAAAAGAAAAACACTGTTTTACAGATGAAGAAGCTGAAGATATTTTGAGGGTTTTACAGGGTTATTTTTCTACAGATATAAAATTAGGAACTTTAACTCCTGAAGAATATCCTATAATATTAAATATGATCTTTGATCAATTATGGGTATTATTTAGGGAAATTATGGAATATCGTTTTGGAAGATTTGGAGATTTTCATGAACAATTAAAAATGAAACAACAAGCAATTAGTATTTTTAATGTTATAATGGTTAGAATAAAAGCAAATTTGTCTAGGTCTGTAGGTGGAAAAGAAAACAAATACACTCATGAAAGTGTTCAGGGACAAGAAAGTTTGAATTATTCGGATCGTAAACAAATTAGATATTAAGGAGATTTATAATGGAAGAAGAAAAATCTAAAGAAAGTCATAATATTGCACAAATTTTTGGAAGAGAAATTGTATTTAATAATCTTTTAAATTATAATAATTTAATCAGAAAAAGTTATTCAGGGAATGAAGAATTAGATTTAGATAATCAAGAAATGAGTAGAGTTCGTTATTTAAGATTAGCAATTTCTGAATTAATGGGTGTGATAGATAGTATAATCGCAGATGTGGATTCTTATCAAAAACAACAATGGTTAAGACAATATAAAAAGAAAGATGAAAGAGAAGAACACCCTTATGAAGATGAAGAAACAGACACTAAAATTTTAGAAAAAATTAATGACGATTTACAAAACATGAATGATGCAATAGAATTTGCCAAAATAACTCCTACTGAAAAAGATGATTTTGTGACAGTAGTTAAGAATGAGAAAATAAATGGTTTTTTTGTAAATAAAAAATTTTACCTTTTCCAAAGGAAAACAAGAGAATATTATTCTTTAGTATTAAGAATAATGAATAATAATGGAATGAAAATGTATTCCAAAGATGATGAAAATTGGGAAAAGTCTTTAGATGACGAAATAGAGGAAGCATTCTCAATTTAAAATGATTAAAAGGTATTATAAAAAAAAAACAATATTTGAAAGTGAAAGGGCAAAGAAATTTAGGAAATGTAAACTTAGTGTTCCTTTAATTGGTAAACAACTAAAAAATAGGTTACTTGGAGAAAAAGATGCTTTAATTTTAGTAACTGGGCCAACTGGATCAGGAAAAAGTACTTTAGTAGGACACATTTGTTTTAGTTTTTTTGAGAAAGAAGATAAACCTAATTATCCTGGCGAAAAAATGTATTCTGATAAAAATTTCTTTATTGATCCAAAAGAATTTGCCAAAGCTATGGTAAATCAGAAAGAGGGAGTTTTATGGTTAGATGAAGCAATAGAATCTGTTTTTAATCGTAATTGGAACTCTGAATTAAACAAATTAATAGTAATTCAAAAGAATAAGAATAGAAAATTAAAGAATATTTATTTTATTATTTTACCTAATGCAAAACAAGTTGATAAGGCTTTAGCAACACACATTAATTATTGGATACATTGTCCAAGGAGAGATATTAGGAAGAATTTTGTTAGGGCTAAATTTTTTAGAGGGATTTATGGAGGTTTAGCAAGTAATGGATTAGATATATTGAAGATGATAGAAAGAGAAGAAAAATGGTTAAAAGAAAATCCAACAAAAACTATTGAAAACTGCCCACCTACAATCCATCCTGAATATTTAGGGTACATTCAATTTGGGAAATTAGGAAAAATACATCAAAGGAGATATGATGATTTAGTTCAAAAAAATAATGCCATGGGTTCTGATGAAACTTTAGATACAAGTGGTGCAGACAAATTTGAAATCCAATTAAAACAAGAGAATATAATTTTAGATGCAATAAAAGAACTAAATGAAGGCAAAATCCAAAAAAAGAAAGAATTATGGGATAATTTAAAATTAAAAACAGGTTTAACTGATTCAAGATTAGAAAAAATGTTAAATAGGCAGTTAGATATTAACGGATTTACCACATTTAAGAGATTACGGCTAATAGGTGATGTAAATTCTTAATTAAGTTAATATATTTATCAAAAAATTAAAAATCTCTTCTTAGAATGGCTTATTTAAGCTTATTTAAGTTTATCGACGATAAAAAATGGCTTAAATCAAAGAATCAAACTTATTTTGTATTTCTCCGTCTGAAATTTGCAGATAAATTCTTGTTGTCTCCAAATTTGTATGCATTAGCATCTTAGATATTTCTAAAAGTGAAAAATTCATGTCTAAGAGAAATTTTGCTCTTGAATGTCTTAATGAATGAAATTTAAATTTTTTATTTAGGTTTTTAAGAGAAATAGTTTTCAAGATATAATCTAATTTATACCATTCAAAACGAATGTACTTATTGATAGCTCTTTCTTTTATTTGATTCTTAGTCAAGAGGTTTTCTTTATTTTCTTTCTCAATTTCTTCTTCAAACTTATTAAGTTTTATGAAATCGACAAATATATAATCATGAACTAGATTTAGCATATTAGGATTATAAGGCACTCCTGCTGGACACTTTCCTTTTAAAACAGATAAATCAAATAGTTCTTGCATTAGTTTTCTCTCCACTGGAAGAGTTTGTTGTTTTTGTCCTTTTGCTAATTGAATAAATACTTTACCATTTTTTGTTTTATCTTGTACCCATTCAAACCAATTAAAATTACTCCATTGTAAAAATAAAGCTGAACTAAACCTTAATCCTGCACCACATAAAAAAGAACATTTCATAATGTAAGCTAATTTCTGATTCTGTTTTTCTATAATTTTAATTATGTTTTCTATTTCTCCTTTCTCCCAAAATTGAGGGATCTTTCTTTTAGGAGTTTTTTGTTTAATTTTTTTATAATCGTAAAGGGGCAAATCAAAATGTTTGGATGTTTCTTCTATTAATTTTAATACAGCTTTAAAGTAATTACCTTTCTTATATATTGAATTGTAAACTGCTTGATTTAGTAATTTATTATTAGAAAATAAAGTTTTCAAAACCCTACTATATAGCTCATAAGTTTTCATTGATAATTTTCTTAATCTCATATACTCTAAACATTTGTTATATAATAGATCATCTAAAATTATAAACTCCCTTTTTGGTTTGCTTATATTTTCATCTGAATTATTGCTTATATTAATAGCTACTTCATTTTGATCATTTATTTCCATGAATTAATTAGGGCAAATGAGTATAAAAACCTTTCTGAATAATAACTATTATTCAGAATGCCTCAGACCTTTTCAAAAATTTTTCTTGATTGATTATCTTAATATATTATAGTAAGAAAGGAGTGAGAGTAAACCTTTCACTAAGCTAGCTTAGTGAAAGGGTGTATATTGTATGTTAAATAATCTTAGGTACAATATATTGTACTTAATTAATAGTTATTTGGTATACCGAATAACTAAAATAAGAAAACTATCCAAATAATCTTTTAAGAATAAGATCTAAACCAAAATAACCGATGACAAGAATGATTATTAATGTCAAAATATTAACCAATAACTTTTTAAATACATCTCCAATAAAATTTTTAAATCCCATCTAATCTGTTGTTATTTCAGGTTTAATGTAATAAGGGTTACCTGGAGAATCAAACTTCATTGCTAAAGATTTATTACAAATACAATATACTTCTTCATCTTGAAAATATCCACAAGACTCTTTAATTTCTTCTTTAAGTTTTAATTCCTTAGTAAGTCCAGCAACAGCGAATATTAAAGTTAATAAAATTAATATTGCGACAAAAGGTTCAATTCTTTTTTTATAAAATAAGACTATATCCATAATATTTATAAAATAATAAAGTATTTAAACTTTGCTTATTTTAAATAATTGCATAAAAGAAATTGTAATATTTTATGTGGGTTGTAAGTTAGGAAAATCTAATCTTTCATGAGAGATATAGACTATAATCCCTGTTACG
>CAZLZF010000034.1:0-6560 GCA_964563945.1 Candidatus Woesearchaeota archaeon | reverse complement strand
TGGAAAGAAATATCTGCAACAATCGGATCCGCATTCATATCGTAAGCAACAACATTCATCGGAGTATTCTTAGAATCACAAACCTGGCTACTTGGTTGTTCAATGTATTCTCCCACCAAAGATTCTCTAGGATTATTTCCAGAAACAACTACTGCAAAAGGAAACTGAAAAATTTCATCCCCGTGAGAGACTTGAACCAGAACAGGATATTTTATATCATAAACAAAATGATACGGAGTATAACAAAATCCCATAATGCCTAATCCCGCTTGATTTCCAACAGGAGTTGCAATTAAAAGATTTCCGCTAGAAGGAACAACCTCATAAGTTTTAGACCAATTTCTTGAAGTCAAAAATCTAACGTCATATGGAACATCAAAATCTAAAACAAAATATTTATTCCTCTTGTCATTTAATTCATAATTTCCTTCCTTATTCCTTAAAGCATAAAGATTTCCTTCAAGAGCACTAGAAAATTCTTCAAAAACTTCGTCGGCATTCCAAGTTTTTGGAGAACAAGAAAGCTCAACCCCATCAACCGGAGCATACAATCTTAAAACATCCAAAGTATATTCTTCTAAAAATAAAGAATTTTGTTCATAATTGTAAATTTTAACTGCAGCATCGTATAAAGAACCCAAATTCGATTTAACAGAAACCTCGTGAGAATTTGAAATAAAATTAGAATCTTCTCCAAAAGTAATTGACATCGGCATCCTTAAATCCAATTGAACAGATTTATCTAAAATTTTTACAGATGCTTTTGGAGAATAAGTATAAACAGAAAATCCTTGAGGATAATATTTTTCAAAAGAACAACGAGAAACACTTTCTTCTAAAAACAAAGCAAGCTGATTTTGCATTTCTAATTTTGAAGGGACCTTTTCTCTTTCAAGATTGTTCCCCGAAACATAGTACCAATAAGGGATTTTATTGCCAAGAAAATCTAAAACATTTGAAAAAGGCATATAGCTAGAACCAGGTTCAAAAGTTTCTTCATAAATTCTTCCTCCTTTACTCTCCATTAAAGAAATACCAAAAGAAACTTGCTCCTCTAAACAAGACAAAAAATCATTATAAATTGGTTGAAATTCTTTTGGAACTTCGGATTTAACGGGAGAATTTTTTTGAAAAAAAACAAAAATTAAAACTGCTAAAGCAACTAATAAAATTCCTACGACAATAAAAATCGTAACTTGACCTTTCAAACCCCTCTTTAACAACATAATTTAAATAACAGAAAAGGATATATAAAGTTTTAGATGAAAAAAATTCTTCGTTAAATATTTAAATGAGAATGATTTTTAAAAAATATGAATGTTAAAGATTATTTTTTGAAAGGAGGTTTAAAGAAAATTGGCAAACAATAAAAAAGCAGGAAACACAACCCAAGGAGATTCTAATCTTTTTGGATTTTTGGGAATTTTTCTCCCAATAATTGGATTTATCATTGTAAAATTAGGTAGACCAAAAGATGAGTATGCACTTTACTATTCTAAACAAGGATTAGTTTTAGGAATTGCTTTAATCGCAATTTCAATCTTGCAAGGAGTCTTGTTCGCACTGTCTTTTATTACATTAGGAATTACTGCAATAATTTCTGCCATTGCATATATTTTATATTTACCCTTGTTTATATTTTGGATAATGGGAATGATATACGCATTTAGCGGAGAACAAAAAGATATTCCAATAATTGGAAACTTTGCAAAAAGATTCTAAGAAAAAAAATTTATTTTTTTTATTTTTTTAAAACAAGAAATTTATTCCACAACTTCTTCAGGTTTAAACCAAAGTTCAATCTCTCTTTTAGCAGATTCAACCGAATCAGAACAATGAATAACATTCTCTAAAACATCGATTTGAGAATTTATTCGGCCATACTTTCCACGAATGGAATTTGGACTTGCTTTTTCGGGATTTGTTTCTCCAGCAAGTTCCCTTATCTTTTTAACCGCATCCTCACCAGCATAAACTAAAGCAAAAACCCTATCTGTATGGTACTTTCCTTTCAAATAATCTAAAACCCCTTCATAAATTTTACATCCTTTATCTTCCCCAAACTTATTTGAGAGATTACACCTTAAATCACAATAATGCTTTTCTGCCAATTCTTGAGAAACTTTCACAATTTTTGCACCAACAATTTTAAGTCGAGCTTCAGATAAAGAAGTCAAAATTGCCCCCGTCAAACTCTTGTAAAGTGCATCCGGTTTTATTAAGACCAATGTTCTTTCATATGCCATAAATAAAAAATATTTTCTTATTTTAAAAATCTATCTAAAATAAATTTAATCCCAAATTTTATAAAGTTAGAAAACAAAAAAAGAATATGAAAAAAGCAAACAAATTTTCTATTTTATTTACTTTTCTTTTTGTTCTATTACTTTTTTTATCTTATAAAATAATTTCAACGTATTTGATTATTATACTAAGTGCATTCGTTCTGGCATATTTAATAAAACCAGTTTATAATTACCTTAACAAATTTTTAAAAAAAGAAATTTCCGCAATATTCTCTATAATTCTTTTAATAGTTTTGTTAGTTTTTCCTATGTATTTTATTTTCAAATCATTATACCTTCAATTAAAAAGTTTTATTGCCTCACAAGAAATACAATTTTTATTTTCAAAAATATCCAATTTAGGAATAACAGATAAATTTAGCTTAGAAAACATCTTTAATTCAGTAATTTCAAAAGCATCTTCTTATATTGGAGAAACAATTACTAAAGTTCCTTTTTTACTCCTCGGCCTTATGATATTTACTTTTGGAGTATATTACATCTTAACCAACTGGGAATATTTAACAGACAAATTAGAAAAATATCTTCCAATGAAAGATAAAAATAAAAAAATAAAAGAAATTAAAAAGAAAACGAATGAAATAGTTTATGCTATTTTGCTCTTAGGACTTTTACAAGCATTTATTTCTTGGGCAGGATTTTATGCCTTGGGCGTTTCCAACTCACTAATTTTTTCCGTGCTAATATTTTTTGCTTCTATCCTTCCCGGAATTGGCCCCGGAGCAATTTGGATGCCCCTTGCACTATATTATTTAATAAATGGAAAATTATTTGTAGGAATAAGCCTAATTGTAATCGGTTCAATAGTCAGTTATGTTATAGGAATTTTTTTAAATTCAAAATATATCGGAGATAGAATAAAAATAAATCCGTTCTTAATGTTATTGGGAATACTTGGAGGGATACAGGTTTTTGGAGTATTTGGATTCATTATTGGGCCGCTGATTCTAATATACACCCTAGAATTTATAGAAGAATTTTTCAAAGATTAAAATTTAACTGCTGTTCCATAAGCCAAAATTTCTGAAGCTCCTTGCATTATACTTGAAGTAGAAAATCTCATACAAATTACTGCGTCTGCGCCAATTTTTTCCGCTTCTTTCACCATTCTTTCCTGAGCAATTTTTCTTGCTTTAGAAATTAATTCTGTGTAAGTATTTATTTCTCCACCAATAATCGTCTTTAAGGAAGCACCAATATCCGAAAAAACATTTTTTGATTGAACAACATTTCCCTCAACAATTCTCAAAATTTTTTTAATTTTTTTATTTGGAATATTTTCTCCACTTGTAATTATCATATTCTAAAGAAATATTTAATATTTATAAATTAATCGGACATTCTCTCACATTTTTTGTCTGCAATCAGTATAGTTGTTACTTCACTTGGTAAATTCGCAATTTGTCCCAATTTAAATGGTCCAATAGAACTTCCGTCAAATCCAACAAATTCTGGAATATCTTCTAAAAAAACTACCATCTCATTTTTTCTTTCTTCTTTTTCTTTCCCCCCGTTTAGTAAAGAATTCATTTCCTTATCGCTTTTTTCTACACATTTCATAATTTCTTCAAATAATTCTTTCTCAAAAGAAAGCATATTATCAAAATCCTGTTTTGAAATGCCCGTTTCTGCTGCAATTAAAACTAAATTAAGAATCTTTTTTCTACGACGAAGCATTAACTCTCTAAATAAAGTGATTGCATTTTCCAATTGCTTTTTAGTTTTTATAACAGAATCATTAAAAACATCTTCGTCATTAAAAGCCGCTTCCTTTTTTTCTTTCAAATAAGTTGCAACTTCCCCTATAAACTTTTTTTGCATGGGACAAAGCCTATCTGAATATCTTTCCTTCCTAGAAGCTTCGTAAATATCATTATAAGTTATCATGCCAATTAAAAAATTCCATCCCTTTTAATAATTACTATTTTTAAGAGTATACTTATATCGGAACAAAAATAAATTCTATTTGTTTAATTTCATCTTCAAAAACAAAATATTCTTTAGTCTTCAAACTAACCAGTTTAAATTCCTCTGCAGGTTCAGGAATACTCTCAAAAGGAAATTTTTTTTCACCATTATCTACATAATCTGAAACATTTTCAACTTCAACAATAAAATTAGGCAAATCTCTCTCAATGCTTTTTTTAATTTCTTCATTTTCTTCTAAAAATTTACAATTTTCTTTTGCAGAATAAATTTCATAAAAACCCTCTAAAGAAACCATTTCAAAATCAATAGAAATTTCCACAGGAGTTTTATAATTTAAACTAATTATACTTGGACTATAAGAATCTTCTTCAAAAAACCTTCCAATAAGCCAAAGCCCAGAAAGAAAACTACTCTGGGGAATCTCTCCTTGTTCGTTTGCAGAAACATACGTAAAATTCAATTTTAATTTTTCATCTAAATATTCTACATCAAAGTTATTTCTTTTTAATGAAGTATAATGAGGATAAAGTTTTTCTTGAGAAGTGTTTGCAGAATTTAAAATTTCTAAAAAATTTTTTTTAACTCTTTCCTTAAAATTTTCTTCAAGCATTTCATGAAGTTCAAAAAACTCCCCGGTATTTTTCCGATTTTTTATATAATCATAATCTTTTCCTAAGGAAAATTCGTAAAACGTTTTTACTGTTGCCATTTTTAAAACTACATAAAGATTTTGTTCAAACAGAAGTTTATTTGAATTTATTTCTTGTATTTTTTCAAATTCGTATTTCTCAAAAGCATTTTTCTGAAAAAAATATCCAGTAAAAATCGAAGTCAATAAAAGGGTTAAAACTAAAAAAACTAAAATTACTATTGGCAAGTTTCCTTTTTTGTTTTTCATTTTAATATATAAAGCAATAAGTTATTTTTTTATCTTTTGAAATAAATGCCTCTCTGAATAAAATATCTTTATTATTTAAATCGCACGAAGTTTTATACCCTGGATAAACATTCTCCAAAAAATGGACATCCTCTAACGGAAGTGAAAGAATATTTGAAGAAAGCAAATAAAAAGAATCTTTTTCTAAATCGAACGGCTCTACCTTGAGTTCAATATTCCTTGTTTTCTCTGTTTTTTCTTTATCAATTAAATCTCCCTGTTTCTTCATATAATTAAAACTGACAACACGAAGTATTTTTTCTTCAGCACTAATTGGAATTTTTTCTGCATGAGGATCTCTTTCATTTCTAAACTGAACTTTTTTTGACAATTCTCTCACAGAAATATTTTTATCCTCAAATAAAACTTTCTCGTCTAAAAAAGTATAAAATTCTCTTTCAAAAGAATTTGATAAAAATTTTCTATATTCTATCTCGGATTTTAATTCAGATTTTGCAAAAGCAATTACAAAAAGGTAAACAATCAACATAACTACAATTATTAAAGTTGCAACCGCCCAACTAATGGTCTCGGAAAAACTGCCCTTTTTAGATTTGAGATATTTTATTTCCATGGTTATTTGAACCTACAATAATTTCTAAGGTTCCCCTCCTTTTTATCCCGTCCGAAATAAAAAATATTTCTTCGTTAATCGAAACACATTTAGGATATTTTTCTGCCTTTCCCCCCGAAAGAACATATTCACATTCGGTTGAAAAATATTTTCCAAAAAAAGTTTCATTTAAAACTTTATCTTTTTCTTTTAATGAGATTCCAATATAAAAAGAACCATTAATAATTTTTTCATTTAAACCACAATTACTAAAGAGATTATAATTTTCATTAAAAACAGAAATATCTAAAATATTATCTTTAACAATACAATTTTCAACTTGAGTATAAAGAGTTCCCGCCTCTAAAAAACGAATATCTTTATTCATAGATAAAAAAGAACTTGTAACATAAGCAACACATCCGCCTACAATTAATAAAACCAAAAACCACCATATAGAAAAATATTTTTCTTCTCCTTTTTTATTCATCATTTTTTTTCCACCTTCAAATAAATCCACTTTTGTTTAGAATTTTCAACCAAAGTAATGTTGTAATTTGTAAAATAAGTCATATTATACCCTCCACTACTTCTTAAAGCAACATGGATTTCATTATTTTCTTCATCAATTTTTACAAGATTCGTTTTTCTATTATTTCCTTCAGCAATATCAAAACCTTTATCGAAATTTAAAATTATTTCCATTCCGGGTTTTGCAGAGTCCAAAAAAAGAGCAATCTCTTTGGCATAAATTTGCTCATAAAGCAAAGAATTATTGCTCGAAGAAGAAACAAAAACAATCATTATAGAAATAAAAATTATATTTAAGGTTAAA
>CAZLZF010000033.1:0-6933 GCA_964563945.1 Candidatus Woesearchaeota archaeon | reverse complement strand
TATTTCTTACGAAATACCCTAATATGATCCAGCACAGATTTGAACTGTGGACCCCTGCCTAACTGAACCAAATAGTTTAGTTAACTAAACTTGTTTGAGTCTATCAGAGCAGTGCTCTACCAGACTGAGCTACAGGATCTTATCCAACTTCCTAAGCGAAGGCTGAGTACAGAGACTTTTGTGTTTCAATGTCTCTCTACCAGGCTGAGCTACAGGATCTTATCCAACTTCCTAAGCGAAGACTGGTCCGACGAAAATCTTATTTTCAGTCTACCAGACTATAGCTACAGGATCTTATCCAACTTCCTAAGCGAAGGCTGGTTTCGACGAAAATTTTATTTTCAGTCTACCAGACTATAGCTACAGGAGTATTTCCTTTGCTAAATGTAGCATTTATATCTTATTCAAGAAATAATAAAGACATTTATAAAACTTATGAAAAAGGAGTTAATGTTTTTTTGCCTTTTTTTAATATAAAAAATTTACTTTTTTTTAGAACCAAAAATTAAAGCATTGATTTCTTCGGGAGTTAAATCTTTCTTATTTTTTAACTCTTCGTTTCCTTTATCAAAATTTGTTAAGTCCAATTCTTTTTCTTCTAAAGAGACATTTATGTCTTCTTCAACCTGTTTTTCCTCTTCCATTTCTACACTGTTTTCTCCAACAAATTCTTTTTTTGATTTTTTGGAAAATATCTTGTTCATCATTCTTCTCCAATAAGGTTCTTGAGGCAATTCTTCTGGGTCGTTCATTTCTTTCAAATCTTGAATTGTTAGTGTTGATTCTAAATGTAATTTTTTGTATTCTTCTGTAAATATGTTTATTTTTAAAATTTCTTCAATTTTTTTTATTAAATAATGATAGTTTTCTGGAACAATTCCTCTTTCCAACATTCTTATTGTAAATTCGCTTTCTCCAACAAGAGTTCCTAATTTCATTTGGGTTAATTTTTTTTGTCTTCTTGCTTTTAATACTTCCCAATTAAAGTTTTTTATTAAGTCCGGTTTTGGTTTCATTTTTTCAGAAAGTAAAGGGTTCATTTTTCTTTCAACAACGTCCCTTAGGGTAACTCCATAAGAATTTGAAATTTTAAAGCTGGGTTTTTCATCAACTTGTTTGTTTACTCTTTCTCTCCAGTTGCTTTGTCTATTTGCTTTGATTATTTCGTTCTCATCCACTGTTTTTATTTTTGGCAAAGAGGTGTGTCCAATGCAATTTTCACAAACATTTACTATTTTAGTTTCAGAAATTACTTTATGCATTTTTATTCCATCTTCTTCTTTTGCACCACATATAAAACAATCCATAAGAGAAGAATAAAATTCTCCTTTTTTAATATATCGGTGTTGAAAAATATCCTTATTTTTATAAACGATTTATTTCAATTGAGAAAAAATTTCATCAGAGTCTTCTACTTGGTAGAATACTTTTTCTTCGTTTAGAATTATTATGGGGAATTCTCTTTTTTCGGGGTTATACTTTGAAACAAGGGCATTTAATGAGTTTAGATCTGAAGAGACATCTATTGGAATAAGTAAAACGTTTCTTCCAGTATCTTTTTTAATCTCTTCAAGAATCTTTGAAAAAACATTTTGTTTCGCCATTTTTGTTAAGTCTTTTGTTGAACCATCGTATAAGTAAACCAAGGTATTAAAAGAATTTTCACATTTTTCTTTGACTTTTATAGAGTCTATCCAAAGATAAGTCCTAAGTACAGAATATTTTTTATTAAAATTTTCTATTCCGTCATTCATTTTATTTGAATCAAGATATTCCTCTATTTTCTTTGCTTCAAAATACACTTTATCAACTAGTTTAAAATTAGAATCTGTTAATTCTTCGCAAGAGACGTTTACTGTTTCAATTAGATTATTGAAAGATAGGATGTCCATCATCCTAATTTCTGAATCAAGGTAATAGTCATTTATTTCTTCTATTCTATTGTTTTCTATAGACATTCCTAAAAAAATTCCTCCAAAAAAGAAAATTACTGTTAGTATGAATGCTTGCAAAAATACGCTGTTCATTTTCATTACCATTTTTTCTTTCCCCTAATTAATCTTAAAACAGATATTACTAGGATGATTGGACTTGCGAGCATGTAGAATAGTTCGTAAGCTAAAAAGCTAAATATTCTACTCTTTTTAAAACCTTTCCCAGGAACGTGAGAAAGAGAAATTATTGAATATGATATTCCAATAAAAATTAGAAATATTGAAAAGAAAAAGATTATACTTGGAACAAAAGAAAAATCATTTATTCTTATCAAAGCTATCTCTGCTTGAAGAGTATCTTTTATAATAAAATATCTTAATGCTAAAGATTTTATTCCTTTGTAAGCTAAAAATCCTAATCCTGAAAGACCTAAAAACCAAGATAAAATGAAAAAAGGAACTACAAAATTTCCGAGCATTGTTCCATTAAATATCTTTTTTTTGTATTTTAAAATTGTCTGGACTCCGCCAAAATTCCAACGAAGTCTTTGATTTTTCCAAGTTTTTAGGTTATTTGGAACTATTGAATAAACTGTTGCAGGTAAACTCATTTTAACTTTGTATCCTTTTGAGAGAAATCTCCAAGCGATTTCAATGTCTTCAGTTAAATTGCTTTCATCAAATTTTCCTATTTCTTCAAAATAATTTCTTCTATATAATGCCAGTGGACCGGGAGTTACATAAATTGAATTTATAAATTCTAAAAGTTTACGAGTAAATTTTACAAGAGTGTATTCTATTGCTTGGACTCTTTCTAAAAAAGTGTTTTGATTATATGCACAAACCGAAGAAGTTACTGCTCCAACTTCTTTCTCGTCGAAAAAACCAACCATTTTATCTAGAGCTCCTTTTTCGGGGAAACTGTCTGCGTCTGTAAAGCAGATTAATTCTGTTTTTGCAAATTTAGAACCGTAGTTTTTTGCTCCTGCTGCATTTCCTGTATTTTTAGGGGTTTGTACTGCCAGAACTAATTCGGGATATTTTTTTTCGTATTCTTTCATTATTTTAAATGAGGAATCTTTTGAACAATCATCAACCACGATTATTTTTTTTAAATTTGAGTACCCTATGTTCATTATGTTTTCTATTGTTTGGCCGATTGATTTTTCTTCGTTATAACATGGAACCACAAAGCTTACTTCATATTTTTTTGTTACGGGAGGATAATAGAAAAGTTTTTTTCTATTTTTGAAATAAATTAAGAAAAATAAAAATGAAAAATACATTGCAATAAAAGAGTAAAAAAGAAAAACTCCTGTTAAAAATTCCATTATTCTTCTTCCTCCGGATTTTCTTTTGATACATCTTCTTCTTCAAATGGTTTTCCTCCAGAGTGAACTCCAAAATAATCGTAAAATTCTTCAGAGGTTGTCAAGATATTCGTGTGGCCGTCTTTTTTTCTTTTTATTAATCCTAAAGATTCAAATTTTGCTAAATGATCGTAGGCTTTGTTTCCTCGTATTTTTATTACAACGGATTGTTTTATTGGTTGTTTATATGCGACAAGTGCGAGAGTTCCTTGTTCTGCTTTAGAAAATTCAGCGCTTCCGGTTGCAAGCCTGGTTACCAAATCTGAATATTCTTGTCTAACATCCATTTTCCACATATTGTTTTTTTCAACTATTTCAATTGAAGATTCGTCTTTTTCATATCGTTCTTTTAATTTTTCAAGGGTTTCTTTAATTATTAGGGGAGTTAAATCGGAGAGTGAAACTATTTCTTGCATTGAAAGAAATTTTCCTGAAATAAATAAAATTGCTTCAATTTTTTTTAGATTTTCTTTTTCTGTTGCTTCTTCTATTTCAATCGCAGTTTGGCTAGAAAGATTTACCATTGAAAAAATATGAAAGAGAAGTTTAAAAGGATTATTAATTGGTGTTGACACTAAATTGTTTTTGGAAATTTTCTTTTACATCATTTATTGTTGCTATGTCAAAGGTGTCTCGATCGAGTCTTAATGCGTTTACCCTTGGAAATCTTAGAGCAAAATTTGAACTGTAGTTTGGCGATTTTTGTATTTCTTGGTAAGTTACGGTTACAACAATTTTTGGTTTTATTTTTACATTTTTTCCTTCTTCTTTTGTTATTAATGGTTTTAATATTTGAGTTAGTTCTTCGAATGAAACTCCTTCTTCGCTTTTTTCTTTTATTCCTGTCCCGACCTTTCCTATCTCTAAATATTCTTCTTCATTTTTACAAGACAAGATAAAGCTACTCATCCATCCTGAGCGTTTTCCTGTCCCGTATTCTGCACCCGTTATAACCAAATCCATCTCATTTTCATTTGGTTTTATTTTTATCATTTGTCCGACTCTTTTTCCTGGTTTATATTCGGCGTCTAAATTTTTCATCATCACTCCTTCTTGATTATTTTTTAGAGCCTCTTCATAAAATTCTTTTGCTTCTTCTAAACTTTCAGTTATTATTTGTTTTGAGCATATTATTTTGTAAGGAATTTCTTTTATTATTTTTCTCAAAAATTCTGACCTTTTTTTGAATGGTTCTTCGATGAAAGATTTTCCTTCGTAATAAATTATATCGAAGACGTTTACTTCTATTGGGAGTTTTTTTGATATTTCTTCTATGTCGTATTTTCTTCTTATTCTTTGAGAAATCGCTTGAAATGAGGTGTATTTTTTTGTTTCTTTATCAAATCCGACGGCTTCTGAATCTAAAATGAATGATTCTCCTTTGATGTATTCTTTTACATAATTTTCTACTTCTGGAAATTGTTTTGTTACTTCTTCAAGTTTTCTTGTGAAAAGTTTTACTTCATTTTCTTTTTTATGAATTATTAGCCTAAACCCGTCGTATTTGTATTCTATTGCGCAAGGTTTTCCTACGGTTTTGAATCCTTCTTCAAGATTGTCCACTTTTTGGGCGAGCATTACTTTTATTGGGTTTCCTATTTCAATTTTTATTGCTTTTAATTCTTCTAAATTTCCTCTTTTTGCAATTTCTAAAACTTTTTTCCAGTCGTTTGTTTTATCAATCGCTTTTTGAATTATTTCTTTTGCAGTTTCATCTTCTTTGAAAAATGCCTTTGCAACGGAATCTTTTATTGTTGATTCTTGTATGCCAATTCTTAAATCTCCAATTAGTGTCCTAGCCAAATATTTACCTTCCAAAGGGGTTGAAGAAGTTAATAGTTCTGAAATTAATCCGAGTTTTTTTCCGACAGTTCCTTTTCCTATTAAAGTTGTTAGTTTTCTTAAGTTTTCTAAAACCTTTTTTGTTGAAATTGTTGTGCTTTCTAAAGTGAATTGTTTTTTATTTTCTGTTAGTTTTTGTGCAACTTCTCCCAAGTCCCCTATTTTTTTCCATTCTTTGACTATTTCTTTTTCCAAAATTCCGGTTGATTTTGAGAGCGCTTTTATTACTATCTGCTGCGAAATTCCTATTTTTCTCTCGTCGTATTCTGGATAAATTTCTCCTAAAATTAAATAGACATATTCTGGTTCTTCCAATTCTTTTAAAAATTCGCTTGTGATTTCTATTTTTTCTAATCTTTTTGTTGTTTTAGAAGCTTTTTCGTAATACTCCACAAATTTTTCATATTTCATAATTTATTAATTATTTTACGGTTTAATTAAATTGCGGGATTTTAATAACCCTTAAATATTGTTAAATTCTTTTATTTTTATGGTTGTTTCAAAAAAGTTTATTCCAGTAGATTACGAGCCTTTTGATTTTGAAGGTAGAAATTATTTAAAGATAATTGGAAGAGATGAAAATAGAAAAAGGGTTTGTGTAATCGATTCTTGTGATAATTTTTTTTGGATTATTTTAAAAGAAGATTCTTCAAAAAAAGAAGTCGAAAAATTAATTTTAGAGATAGAAAAAATAGAATTGGATGAAAAAGGCAGAAAAACAAAAGTTGAGAAAGTCGAAAAACATAAAAAAAATTTTTTAGACAAAGAAGTTGACGCGTTAAAAGTTTTTGCAACAAATTATAAAGACTTGCATGAAATCGCAAGTAGGATTGGCGAATCAGAAATAATTAAGAAAAGAAGAGGATATGATTTAAATTACGTTACTTATTATTTAAATGAAAGAAAAATTCGTCCATTAAAATATTATTTAATTAAGGGAGAATTATTAAATGATTCTGATAAATTTGGAGGAATAGATTCTTCTTTGGATGTTGATTTTTGTATTAAGTTAGATTATTATGAAGAGATTAAAGAGGACAATTTCTCTCCAAGAGTTTTAGCTTATGATATTGAAACGGACGAATTAAAAATTGGTGGTGGAGAAATATTGATGGTTTCTCTTTATGGGGAGGGATACAAAAAAGTTATTAGTTTTAAAGGAGAAAAAAAATTAGATTATGTTATAAAAGTTCAAAACGAGGAAGAACTTTTAGAAAGGTTTTGCGAGGAGGTTAAAAAATATTCTCCGGATTTTTTGGTTGGATATTTCTCGGATGGTTTTGATTTGCCTTATCTTAAATCTCGTGCAGAAAAATTAAAAGTTAAACTTCCTTTAGGGATTGACGGTTCTTCTCCAAGGTTTTCTAGAGGAAAAGAAATGAATTCTAAAATAAGTGGGATAACGCATATCGATTTATTGAGGTTTATTCGTACGGCTTATTCTCAATATATGAAATCAGAAACGCTTTCTTTAAATGAAGTTTCAAAAGAATTCTTGAATGACCAAAAGAAAAAAATAGAGTTCAAGCATTCTTCAAAAATAAAACAAGACGAATGGGAAAAATATTTTGAATATAATTTGCATGATTCCTTTTTGACATATAATCTTTTTTTGAAATTTTGGCCGGACTTATTGGAGTTTGTTCGTGTTATTGGTGAGCCCCCTTATGAGATTTCTCGAGCGGGTTTGTCTAAATATACTGAAAGTTATATTTTACATAATTTAGATAGATTTAATGAAATTCCTGAAAAAAGACCTTCAAATAATGAAGTGGAGTCTAGAAAAA
>CAZLZF010000032.1:2083-6955 GCA_964563945.1 Candidatus Woesearchaeota archaeon | reverse complement strand
CGAATTATTAATCCCATTATTTTTCTTCTTCCTCTGGTTTCATTAAAGGAAATATTACGCATTCTCTTAAAGGTTTATTCATTAAAAATCCAAATAGCCTTTCGCTTACTCCAAACCCGCAAGTCGGAGGCATTCCATACATTAATGCTTCTACAAATCCCTTGTCATGACTCATGCTTTCTTCGTCTCCCGCTTTTTTATTTTTCATTTGTTCTTCGAATCTTTCTTCCTGATCGAAAGGATCGTTTAATTCAGAATATCCATTTCCAACCTCACTTCCGGCGATTATTACTTGAAACTGTCTAACTTTTTTTGGGTTTTTTGGATCTCTTTTTGCAAGAGGGGTTAATTCTACTGGCTGACCGACTAAAAATCCTGGACCGGAAATTTTTTTTCTGCAATATTTCCAAAGCTGGTCCACTAATCTCCATTTATCAACTGAATCGTTAAATTCTACTTTAAGTTCTTTTAACTTTTTCTTTATTTCAGATTCTTTTGCACTATAAATATCAATTCCGGTTTCTTTTTTTACAAGTGTTTCAAAATCATACTTTTCCCATTTTTTAGAAAAATTTACTTTATATCCTCTTATTTCAAATTCGGTTTTTTCAAATACTTCTTTGACTATTTTTTTGTACATTTCTTCTACAAGTTTCATTCCGTCTTCGTAGTTCGCGTATGCCCAATAAAGTTCCATTTGGGTATAATCTTGTAAATGTTCCATATCCATTCCTTCATTTCTAAATTGTCTTCCAATCTCAAATGTTTTTTCGTAACCGGCAACCATTAATTTTTTTTGCCAAAGTTCTCCCATAGAAATTCTAAGAAAAACATCTAAATCTAATGCATTATGGTGTGTCATAAAAGGTTTTGCTGCTGCGCCTCCAGCAGAAGTTTCTAAAACCGGCGTCTCGACCTCCAAAAATCCCTTTTCATTTAAAAAATTTCTAATAGTATTCCAAAATTTTGATTTTTTTACAAACATCTCCTTTACTTCATCGTTCATTAAAATATCTAAATATCTTTTTCTATATCTTTCTTCGTCGTTTTGAATTCCCTTCCATTTTTCCGGTAAAGGTAAGATTGATTTAGAAAGTATTTGGGCCTCTTTTACTAAAATAGATTTCTCTCCTGTTTTTGTTTTTATTATCTCTCCTTCTATTCCTACAAAATCTCCGCTATCTAAATATTTTTTAAAGAACTCTCTTGTTTTTTCTGGAGTTTCTCCTTCTTGCAAAACGATTTGCATTTTTCCTGTTCCGTCTCTTAATACGCAAAAAGAAATTTTACCTAACTCTCTTTTTGTCATAATCTTGCCAGCAGTTTTTACTTTTTTACCAATTTCTGAATTTATACAATCTAAGCAACTCTCTTCTTTTTCAAATTTTTCCGGATACGGGTTAATCCCCATTTCTTTTAATTCAGAAACTTTTCTTTTTCTCTCTCCAATTATTTGTTCTTCTCTACCCATTTACTTGAAATGAACTTTCCGTTTAAATACATTTTTATTTTAATCATTTAAAAGAATTTTTTTTAAATCGGTCATAAAGATGAAATCTTGCAACAGAAAGAGTAACATCTAAATTCATCCACCACCTAAGAAAAAATCCCTTAAAAAAGCCATATTTTTTTTCTTTTATCGGCTGAGAATAATCGAACTGAGAATATCCAAAACCGTTTCCAAAATGAGAAATAAAATTATTTAATCCTGCTTCAATTCTATATCTATGCTTATAATACCTCGGAATTTTTTCCCAAAGTTCTCTAGAGATTGCTCTTTCTCCAGAATTTATTGCCCATTTTTTTATTGCTCTTTGCATAAAATTTTTTCTTAGTCCTATATACATATCGAACTTACCTTCTAAAACGGGTTTTATTATTTTGTCCGCATATTCTCCTTTAAAATCTATTAAGTCTGCATCACAAAAGAAAATTATTTTTGATTTAGATTCGTTGACCCCTCTTTGCATTGAAGCACTTTTTCCCAAGTTTTTTTTATTTTTTATATATTTTATTTTTTTAAATTTTGAAACGATCTCTCCCGTTTTATCTGTGCTGCCGTCATCAACAATAATTATTTCATCAATAAGTTTTGATTGAGAAAGAGCATTTAAAACCCCTTCAATTCTTTCTGCTTCGTTATATGCCGGGATAATCGCCGCCACTTTCTTTTTTAATTCTTTTTTTAAGAAAATTTTTTCATCAAAAAAATTGCTTATTGCTTCATATACCTCTCTGTGAAATCTCGAGAAAAAAACATTGTGTATTTTAGAATCAAAAATGTTAATTCGACTGTTTGTTAAATATTTTGATAAAATTTCTTTTACTCCAGAGATTTTTCCGATGGGGTCTCTTCGAGTATGTATTGCCAAGGTAGGAATATTTTCATTTTTCTTTATTGTTGATTTTATAATTTTTATAGATTCTTCAACTATCTCTAATCCATTTTTATGCATATATCTATAATGAAATCCTTTTCTTAAGATTTTTTCTTCTTTCGTTATTCTTTTTGGCCAATACTTTTTAAATTTTCCAAGAAGTTTAATTTTTGAAATATTAAAAGGAAATTCTAAATGATATGGCAACGATACTAAAAAAATACCGTCTACATTATATTTTTGAGATAATCTTAACGCCATCAAGGCACCAAAACTAATTCCTCCAATAATTATTTTCTTTCCTTTTAAAATTTCTTTTTGAATTTCTTTTTCAATTTGTTTCATAAAAACGCTATAATTTAAATTATCTAATTTGTTAATCTCTTCTCCATGCCCTTTTAAGCAAATTACTCTCACATCTGCGTCATATTTTTTGTTTAAATATTCTGGCAGTTCATTAAAATCAGTTGGGCTTCCAGTATATCCATGGATTAGAAAAAAGGAAATTTTTTCTTTACCCTTCAAATTAATTTCTTTTGCCTTTTCATTAACCATGTGTTTATTCTCCTCATAAAAAAATAATAAATAATTATTATTAAAATTAAAAAGGAAATTGCAATTTTAAAGCTATTGAATACTTTCCAAACTATTTCAAAACCTCTTCCAGCAAGCCATCCAGCGGTTCCCAAAAAAATTGCCCAAATCAATGTTGGAATAGTGTTATATTTTGTAAATTTTAAAAAAGACATATTTTTTGAACTTAGATACAATATTACTAAAATTCTTGTTCCAACCAAAACTTTTGCAATCATTAATAAAAGCATATCTCTTCCTGCAGTAATTTTTGTTATGTGTTCTTCAATAGAAGAATATTGTTTTGAAATCCTTTTCCAATTTTTAAATCTATTAAAAATTTTAGTCTTTGAAAAGAAGAACCAAAAAGAGTCTAAAAAAATCATTGCTAGAAAGGAAAATAGAATTATGTAAGGTAAATAAAAAATTCCTTGGCCAGATAAAAATGAAACAAAAAGCACTCCGTTTTCTCCCCCGAAGATTGTTGCAAAAAAGCCCACAATTGGAGAATAATTTGGTAAAAATTCTAATAGTTTGTTCATAAATTCACTTTCAAACATCTATATAGAAATCTTAATCCTTATAAAAAATTAACTGATTTAAAATCTTAGAAATATTTAATAACTTTGATAAAATAATACAATTATGAAAAAGAGTGTTAGGCTATATATTTCAGGAGCAGTTCAAGGAATTTTTTATGTCAGTTTTGTAAAGCAAAATGCTGAGAAGTTAGATGTTAGAGGTTTTTTAAGAAATTTAGAAGACGGCAGAATAGAAATTTTTTTAGAAGGGCAGATAGAAAATGTTAAAAAAATGATGGATTTATGCAGTGTTGGCCCAAAACATTCTCAAATAAGAAATGTTGAAGTAAAAGAAGAAAAATATCAAGAATTAAAGTCCTTTAAAGTTTTACACATCTAAAATGATTTACACAAACTCAGATGGAGGTGCTAGAGGCAATCCTGGACCGGGTGCAATTGGGGTGGTTGTTAGAAACGAAGAAAAAATTTTAATTAAACACTCTTCAATTGTCGGAAAATTTGTAACAAATAACGTTTGCGAATATCAAGCACTAATCAAGGCACTAGAATTAGCAAGCAAAATTACAGATAAAGAAGTGACTTGCATTTTAGATTCTGAACTTGTTGTAAAACAACTATTGGGAGAGTATAAAGTTCGACACCCAAATATGTTAAATCTTTTTTTAAAAGTCCAAAAACTAATTGATAAATTTGAAAAAGTAAAATTTGAGCACGTTTCAAGAGAAGACGATTATCAAAAAATTGCGGACAAAATATTAAATCAAGAACTAGATAAGGAAGGGTTTTATAGAAGAAAATTGTAATATTCTTATGGAAAAAAAAGATTTTGGGCAGCATTTTTTAATCAACAAAAAAATTCTAGAAAAAGAGATAGAATTAGCTGAAATTTCAAAAGAGGACAAGGTTATTGAAATAGGGGCGGGAGAAGGAAATTTAACGAAAGAAATTTTAAAAAAAACAAAGAATCTTATTTCTTTTGAAATTGATAAAACCCTAGAAGAAAAAATTTCAAAGGAACTCTTTGGGATCATTGTTTTTAATGATGCGACAAAAGTTTCTTGGAGAGAACACAACAAGATTGTAGCAAATATTCCCTACTATCTTTCAGAAAGAATTATTAGAAAAGCTATTCGCGAAGAAGTAAAAACTTTAGTTTTAATTATTGGGGAAAACTTTAAAAAAATTTTGGAAAATTCGGAAAATGAAATAGGTTATTTTACAAATTTATTTTTTCATTTAACAATAATCGAAAAAATTCCAAAAAATTATTTTAATCCCCCTCCAAGAGTAAATTCTTGGTTGATAAAATTGAATAGAAAAGATGAGAAAGAAGAAGAAAGTTTTAGAAAAATCTGTTTAAGAAATGGAAAAATAAAAAA
>CAZLZF010000032.1:0-1983 GCA_964563945.1 Candidatus Woesearchaeota archaeon | reverse complement strand
TCAATAATTTATAAATTTTGGTGTAAATTCAGTGTAAATCTTTTTATATTACTCGAATAAACTTTCAGATGGATAAGACATATTCTTTGGTTATTCGAGGTAGTCAAAGAAAAAAAGTTGTTAGGGCATTGGATAAGCCAAAAATTCCGACCCAAATTAAAGAAGAAACAAAGCTGAGTCTAAACAATGTTAGTGATGTTTTAAGATTGTTAGAAAAAATTGAAGTCGTAAAATGTAGTAACCCGAAAGAAAAAACCGGAAGGATTTACAAATTAACTGAAAAAGGGATGAAGATTAGAGAAGAATTACTCAAATAATCCTTCTTCTAAAAAACTAAAAAAGGAATTGTTCCCAACGATTATATGATCTAAAACTTTTATTCCTAAAATTTCTCCTGCTTTTACTAATTCTTTCGTCGTTTTAATATCTTCTTCGCTCGGATTTAAATCTCCTGAAGGATGATTATGAATTAAGATAATGTTTGCGGAGTTTTCTAATATTGCACTTTTGAAAATTTCTCGCGGATGAACAACGGACTCGTTTAAGGTTCCTATAAAAATTATTTTAGAATCAATTATTTGATTTTTTGAATCTAAAAATACAACCCTAAAATTTTCACTTTCTAAAAAATTCATTTCAGGAATAAAAATTTCTGCAATTTCTCTTGCACAAGAAATTTTTTTAGACTTTTCTGAAACGAAACTGCTCGCTCTTTTTCCCAGTTCTATGCTCGCAAGTATTTTTGAAGCGTTAACTTTTCCTATTCCGCTTTCCTTTTGTAATGTTGCTAAATTCAATGTGGCTATTTTTTTTAGATTATATTTCAAAAGAAGTTTCGAAGTTATCTCTAAAACGCTTTCTTTTTTATTTCCACTTCCTAAAATTATTGCTAATAATTCATAATTTGAAAGATTTTTTGTTCCGAATTTGGAAAGTTTTTCTCTAGGAAGATCTTCTATTGGGAATTCTTTTAATTTCATTTATTTTCTACAACAAAAATAAAAATAGTTTTCTCTCCAGAATCAATCTTTTGGCACTTCACCTCTCCCTTCAAATTTAAACTTCCTCTTAATGCTTTAGGGATTAAAAAATATTTTGTAGCTTCGTTTGCCCCTCTTTGAGAAAGATTTGTTTTTAATTCTGCTGCATCCTCCGAAAAAATATGAACATTTTTTATGTTTCCTTTCAGCGCAAGAGATTCTTTATATTCTAATTCTACATCTAAAATAACTCCATCCTCCTTGGTAACTCTTGAGTTAATTATACATCCCATTTTAAATATATATTTTGAAGTAGATATTGGAGTATATATTTCTTACTATTATTTTGGGATAAGTTTCAATTAAAATTTTCAAATAATTTTTAATAGGATTTAAAAATAAAAAGAACCTCTGGATTTGATGGGTGAAATTCTTTCAGTAAGAAAAGAGAAAGAAAAAACATTTTGTAAAATTAAGATTTCTTTAGAAGAGCTTTTTCAACTAAAGAGCAATTTAAAAAGAGTGCACATTTTTCAAAGAAGCTTTTTTAATGGAAAAGCAAAAGTTGTTGAGAGAGGAATTAATGGGGGTGCAAAATATTTTGAAATGCCTTTGATTTTGAGGTCTAGAAAAAAAATTAAATTTTCTGAAATCTCTTATCAAAAAATTCCCCTAGAAGATAAAATTTATTATATCTTTGTTGGAAACAACGGATTTGAAAAAAAATTAGGAGAAATTTGATTATTCTTCTAAAAATTGGAGTAAAATAAAATCTTATCCCACCAACATCTTTAAAAAAGAGTTTTATTTAGTAAAATAAATGATTTTGGGATACTAGCTCAGCGGGAGAGCACATGACTGAAGATCATGGTGTGCGGGGTTCGACTCCCCGGTGTCCCATACGAGAGAACCCTCTGGTTCTCATCGTGCTCTCTCCTCAAATTGCGGAAAGGTGGCATCTTTTCATTGCCTCCGCCGGATGCCACGAAGTTGTTAGAAACCC
>CAZLZF010000031.1:5520-7018 GCA_964563945.1 Candidatus Woesearchaeota archaeon | reverse complement strand
TACGGGAAAAAGTTCATTTTTGCATCTTTCTAAAAATTTCATTAACTTTTTCCCTGCCTTCAGATAAATTTTTCAATTCAGTCAGAGAATAATAATTCAAATTACCTAAAGAATGCTTTTCAAAAGTTGCATCTTTTAATAATTTATTTTTAACTCCTTCTTCTACCAAAATTTCATTTTTAGAAATATCTGAAATCTTTTTACCTAAACTAATAAAATTATCTTTTGTAGAAAATTCTATTTTGGTCCTGTCTGAAACTCTTCCAACAACTTTTCCTCTTGAAAGGCCAATTCCGTATTCTATTCTTTGTTTAAAATATTTATTATGGTGCTCTAATTTCTCCTTAATTTTAGTTGCAAGTTCCAAAGCAGTCTTCTCATTTTGGAAAGTCCTTGTTATTGCCGGACTAAAAATAAAAACAATACTTTCTTCACTCTCATAAATATTTGCCTTAACCTTGTCCGAAATCAAAGAAAGTTCTTTTATAGTCTCATACGCTTTAGATTCTTTATCTTTCAAACATTCAGATAAATTCCTTATTTTTAAAAAAACACCCACAACATCTTGCTCTTCACCTTTTATAGAAAGTGAATGCTTTGCAGAATATCTTGGTGAAATAATTTTTTTAGGTTCTTCTTCCTCTCTGGAAAAATACTCGCTCTCGTGACTTTTTTTATAAATCCTTCCAGAACCTTTATTTTTATTTATTCTCAAATAAGTAACATAAACAAACCCGGCAAGAATTATTAAAATGAATAGCCAAACTAAGGGATTTGCAATAAAATTAGAAACACTATTTGAAATCTTTCTCACATCAATTGCATTTCCAGTTAAGCTAACCCCCAATATTTTTTCGTCGTTTACCTCTATATCATAAATTCCTAAAGGTGCAGAAAGAGCGTAAACGTCTTGTTCATCAATTCCCAAAGAAACAAATATTTCCTTTTCAACATCAGAAATTTTAACAATAACGTTATCTTCAAAGAAAACATTTCCAATATTTTTTACAACCAAAGTTTGATTAACAACTTGGGTAGAAATTTTTTTATTCTCTAAAACAATCGCTTTTTTAGAAGAAAATAAATCTCCTTTGTTCGCATTAATAGATAATTCTGTCGGAGTTTGTTTTGAACCAACATTATAAAAAACTTCTTCATCGGTATTTGCGCTATTTTTGAAAATCTCTTTTCCCAAAGAATCTAAAATAGAAATTTCAACAATTGCAGGGATATTCTTTCCAGTTTGATCATGAAGTTTAACCCTAAAAGAAAGCTCTTCACCCGGATTTAACTCGTTTTCATCCAAAAGAATTTCTAAATTTTTTTCAACTTGTCTAATATAAAAAGAATATTCTTTGCTCCCCACATTTGAAACATCACCTAAATAATCTTTTTCGCTAACAGTCAAATTTCCTTTATAATATCCTGAAGGAACGTTTGAAGGAAGACGCAAATTAATTTCAAATAAACCATTATTTACTACATCCCGAGTAGAAAG
>CAZLZF010000031.1:0-5420 GCA_964563945.1 Candidatus Woesearchaeota archaeon | reverse complement strand
GAAAAAACACTTTTACCACCACAAAGAAGACTCGTTTCTAAAATAGAATTTATATCAGAATCTGCAAAAACTTTAACTGGATTTTTAATTATTTGTCCGAAATAATATTCCCCTTGAGGTTCCTCGACTATAATAACCTCTGCAGAAACCAAAGAAAATACAAACACCAACGATATTAACAATAATACTATCTTTTTCATACAAAAATTAATGAACGTTAATTTATAAATATAGCTATTGAATATAAAAGAATAAATAAAAATCCCCACCAGATATATAAACTAAAAATAACTCTAAATAAAATGCGAGTAAGATACATTTTTTCATCAAGAAGAACAAGAAGAATAGAAAACATAGCAAAGCAAAGACAAAAATATCCTGCGGTTCTATTAAAGGTAATAGAAGTCTCAGATATAATAATGCAAGTTCTGGATGCAAGATTTTTTAGTGAAATGAGAAACAAAGAGATAGAAGAAATAATAAAGAAAGAAAAAAAACAAATCATCTATGTTCTAAATAAAGCAGATTTGGTAGAAAAAGAAAACATAAAAAAATCAAAATTAGAAGAAATAAAACCTTATGTCTTTACCTCTTGTTCTAAAAGAAGCGGAATAAAAGAACTAAGAGACAAAATAAAACAAATATCAAAATCAGTAAAAAAATCTCCAGACAACAAATACGATAGAATTCAAGTTGGAATTATAGGATACCCCAACACCGGAAAAAGCTCTTTAATTAATATTCTAATTGGAAAAATGTCTGCAGGGGTCGGTTCAGAAGCAGGATATACAAGAGGAATGCAAAAAATAAGACTAACAAAAGAAATATTATTACTAGATTCCCCTGGAGTAATTCCCTCAAGCGATTACTCTCAACACGAACAAGAAAAAATAATAAAACACCAAAAAGTCGGTGGAAAATCTTTCTCCCAAATTAAAGACCCTGAAACACTAATTGTAACCCTTGTAAAAGATTATCCAAAACAAATTGACAAATACTACAAAATTAACTCTAAAGGAGATTCAGAAACTTTAATAGAAGAACTTGGAAAGAAAAAAGGTTTCTTAAAAAAAGGCGGAGAAGTCAACTACGACAAAACATCTAGAGAAATAATAAAAGATTTTCAAGAAGGAAGAATAAAAATATAATCATTCAAGAAATTCTTTTACTAAATTAAATCCTTCTGGAATTAAATCAGGATCCAAAACTTTTTCGTGAAGAAAATTAACTCCCTCACAAGAACCTCTAAAATAACGATTAACTGCAAAAGGAAGAAAAGAATTTTTAGTTTTAACTATTCCATCGCTAGGAGAACCATCTAAAAGACAACCCTCGCCAAGAATATTATAAACTGGAATTTTTGGAGAAACATTGGAATTTAATTTTTCTAAAAAGTTACTTCCAAAAGAAAGGTCTTTACATTCCTTATCTGCACCAAAAATAGAACAAGATTTGTCTACAATTCCTTCTACGCCGTAATTTGGAACTGCTAAGAGAATTAATCTATCAACAGAATCCTCTCCAAAGATTTGCAAATATCTTCTTGAAACAAGCCCCCCCAAACTGTAAGAAACAAGAACAACCTTATCTTTTCCAGTAAGAAGTTTTATTTTTTCTATATATTTATTTAAACGAATTGCATATTCTTCCGCCCCAGCTAAAGAAGGATTAAATAAAAAATTTTCATCATCATTTGGCAAAAGATAATAACTAACCGAGAAAGTTACCGGAAAATTCATGTTTCCAAAAATTCCATAATATTCTTCGTCAAAATCGGAATAAATAAAATTTCCAGCATTAAAATATCCATATTCTTCTAATTCTCTTTGAAATTTGTTAAATGAATTCAGACTGGAAAGGACAGAAACATCGCTATTAAACCCATGACCATGAACAAAAACAACAGGATAATTCGAAGAAGAATTTGATTCTCCACAAAAAACACACTTTTCAAAAGCACAACAAAGAGGTTTAGGAGAATCCAAATTAAAAGAAAAATTATAATTCTCTAAAGAAAAATTAATAATTGTAAAATTTGGTTCAAAAAGAATGTTTTGAGAAAATGCCGGATTTGTTTGATTATAAACAAAAGAAAGATTTTGTTTAAATTTATAAAAATCTAAAAATACTTTCTCTTTTTCTTCTAAAGAACTAAAATTAAAAAAAGAAGAAACGGAATCATTAAATGATTTAATTAAAGAGTCTAGACTAGACAAAGAAGAAAAATCAACCCCTGAAAAAGAGAGTTCTTTAATCTCATCAAAAACACTAGAAAAATTATTTAATAAAAAGTTATACTTCAAAATTTCATCGTTTAAGGAACGATTTAATTCCAAAATTTTAATTTCAATTTCCCTTAAAGAAGAATATTTTTTGGTTAAAGAGTGTTCTAATAGAAAAAATTCTTGATTAGAAAAAAGATAATTTTCATAACTTAAATTATTTTGCTCCAAATCTTTAGAAAAATTTTCTATTCTTAAAATATTAGAAGAAAGATTTAAAGAATCGCTTTTAATTTCATTTAAATTTTTTAAAATAGAAGAAAGAAATAAATATTTTTCATTTAAAGAATAAAGAGTATCATTCAAATCATTAAAAAGCACTTTCTGTTCATCATTTAAAGAATGCCTTAATACGACAACCCGAGAAACAAATTTTTCTTCGGTATTTTTAACATGGCATAAAAAATTCTTTTTAGTTGCACAAGAAAATTCTACCCGAAACAATCTTTGACCGTATTTAGTATCAGAAAAATCTAAATTAAAAGATTGTTTTTCATGACTAGAAAAAATAAATTTTTTATCTTCGGAAAATATTTTTTCTCCCGAGTTTAAATCCACAACAGAAATAACACAATCAGAAGAACAAAAAGGGTTTGTGATAACTCCAAAAGAAGAATCGATTGAAAAATTTTCTCCGTTTTTTAAATTCAAAACTTCCTTTTCCAAATCTAAAGACAAAAATAAATCGTTTCCGATTAGTGCTCTAAAATAAAGCGATGAATTGAATACTAAAAATAAAAATAAAAAACTAAAAAACAAAGCAAAAACAATGGATGGCCAAGAAATTTTAATTTTTTTAATTTTCTCGGAATAAATAAAAGATTTTGTTAAAAGAAACAAAAAAATAAAAAATAAAAAAGAAAGATATGCAATAAGAAAAGAAAATAAAACATAATCAAAAAGGAAAGGTATAGAAAAAAATAATTTAGAAATAAGATAAACTGCTAAAAATAAGAACCAAAAAAAGAATAACTTTTTTATATTAAATTTCATTAAATAAAAAAGAAACTATCATTTAAATACCTGGTGGAAAATTATTTTTTAACAATTTTTAAAAAATCCATAAATCCTTTTTTCTCAAATTTAAGAATTTCTTTATTATGAATTTTTATATCTACTTGAAGAATTCCAAACCCGGATAAAAAAACCGTTGCAAGTAAATAATCTTCTTTCTCAAAATTTTGCAAAGAGTACAATATCTTTTGTATTTTATCTTTCATTTCCCTTTTTTTCATTTCATTTTCTATTAACTCCTTAAAATCTTCAAAATCAAAAGAATAATTTGCACCAATCTCGCTAAATTTTTGTTCATTTTGAATTGTGATTGGCAACATTTCAACCCCTTTTTCTAATTTAAAACTCATTGCTTTATTAAATTCCGGAATAAAATAATCCAAAGAATATTGATTTTCCTTTCCATCTTTTTCCAAATCAAAAGAAAAAAAACCGCCAAAAGGATATGCTCCCGGATTTTCCTTCTTAAACTTTTGAAACTCTTCGCTACTTACTAATTTTTCTAATAAAAATTGGAAATTCATAATTATAATGTTTTTTTAATCTTTATAAATTTAGCCAATTTTCCGCCAGATATTTAAATGAAACAATAATCTAAGTTGGATGAAAAAACCGCTTTTAGGAGAGATAAAAAAACCAACAAAAACAATCTCGGGAATAACTCCCGTCGCAGTAATGCTTCCACCAAGACCATGTAAACACGGAGAATGCATTTTTTGTCCAAAACTAGAAGTACCTCAAAGCTACACGCCGAAAAGCCCCGTTGTTTTAAGAGCAAAAGAAGTAAATTTTGACCCGTTTAAACAAGTGATTTTAAGATTAAAAGCATTTGAAGCAATGAATCATCCAACGGAAAAAATAGAAATAATAATTATGGGAGGAACTTTTTTTCAATACCCAAAAAAATTTAGAGAAGAATTCATAAAAGGAATTTTTGACGGATTAAATAATAAAAAAAGTAAAAATTTAGAAGAAGCAAAAAAAATTAACGAAAAATCAAAAAGCAGATGCGTTGCACTTTGCATTGAAACCCGTCCAGATTGGTGCGTTCCATTCATTGAAGAAATGAGGAAATATGGATGCACACGAGTAGAATTAGGAGTTCAAGCGATAGACGATAAAATATACAAAAAAGTAAATCGAGGTCACAAAGTAAGAGATGTTGTATTAGCAACAAAAGAATTAAGAGACGCCGGTTTTAAAATAGGATACCATTTAATGCCCGGAATACCCGGTTCAAATCCAAAAAAAGATTTAACAATGTTTAAAAAAATTTTCTCAGACGAAAGATTCAAACCAGACCAAATAAAAATTTATCCTTGCCAGGTAATGCCCAATTCAGAACTTGAAAAAATGTATTGGAATAACGAGTACGTCCCATATACAAAAGAAGAAATAGAAAAACTCTTACTAAAAATGATGAAAATTGTCCCGAGATATTGCCGAGTTATGCGAGTTATGCGAGAAATTCCTCCAGAATATATCGTTGCTGGAACAAAAAGAATCGATTTAAGAAAAGAAATAGAAAAAGAACTAAGAGAAAAAAATACAAAAATAAAAGAAATAAGATATAGGGAAATAGGATTTAATAAAACAGACTTTGAAAACCCAAAAATAAAAATCACAAAATATTCTGCTTCAAACGCAAAAGAAAATTTTATAGAAATTATAGACAAAAATGACACGCTATTTGCATTATTAAGACTAAGAATAAAAAAAGACAAAATTGCAATTATACGAGAACTTCACGTTTACGGAAAAAGTATTGAAATAGGAAAAGAAAATAAAGAAAACGGACAGCACAAAGGGTTTGGAAAACAATTATTAAAAAAAGCAGAAGAAATTGCAGAAAAAGAAAAATGCAAAAAAATTCAAATAATATCCGGAGTCGGCGTTAGAAAATATTACGAAAAATTAGGATATTCTTTTGAAAAAAAAGGCGAATACATGTCTAAAAAAATTTAATTATTTTTTCTTTTTTGCAACTTTATTTTTTAAAACTTTTTTTGTTTTAATTTTTTCTTCAGAAACCTTTCTTTTTGAGAATAAATCTCGAATAACAAAATAAATCAAAGCAATTAAAATAATTGCTACAACAAATTCAATTACTCCAAAAAAAGAAAG
>CAZLZF010000030.1:0-7338 GCA_964563945.1 Candidatus Woesearchaeota archaeon | reverse complement strand
TTATTTTAGATATTCTTTATACTCTTTTAAATACCTTCTAAAAAACCATTGAACAAAAATACTTTCATCTTTATTTATTTGTGCACGTTCAAGGGCATTGTAATAACTGCTTCTATTTAGATAAGGAACATCAAACATCGGAAATTTAAACTTTTTTAAAACAAAATTCATCATCAGTCGAGAAATTCTTCCGTTTCCATCGGAAAATGGGTGAATCGTTACAAATTTTAAATGAACTAACGCGGCAAGTTCTACTGGGTGAATTTTATTTTTTTCTTTGTTATACCAATCAAAAAATTCTTTTAATAAAAATTCTAATTCAATATACATCGGAGGTTTAAATTTCGAGTATGAAATGCTTACGTTGTGATTTCTTGTTTTTCCCGCAATATCATTTGCCGTATCTTGCATTAGTTCTTTATGCCATTTTAAAATAATTTGTAAACTCAAATCTTTTTCGTAATCAAACATTTGGAAAAAGACTTTTTTATGGGACTCTGCTTCTTTTACATCTCGAATTGGTTTAGAAGAGGGAGTTATTCCTTCATCTAGCAATCTTGCCGTTTCTTTTAATGAGAGGAGACTTCCTTCTATTCTTTGGGTGTTATAGGTAAATTTAACCGCAAAATTTTCTTTGCCTTTATTTCTTGCAGAAAGAGAGGTTTTATTATACTCTTTCTCAAAATTATTTTTAATTTTATTTATATTGTTAAAAAACTTTTCCTTATAAAAATTTTGCATAAACTCTTTCTTTTTTTCTTTAATATACTCGGGAGTTTTTTCCTTAAGATAAAGTTGTTTCTTTTTTACAATATTTCCTTGCCGATAACTATGAACAAGATAGTAATATTTCTTTTTTCCTTTTTGAACTTCTTTAAGTTGTACCATAAATAAAAGTATATCTACATATTTATAAACATATTGTTTTTATTAAAATGTAGGTGTAAGAATTTTTTAAAATAATACAATTTACTTTTTAGAAGATTTTGGCAAAAATAGTTTAAAAAAATTAAAAAAAACTACCCTTAGGGTTTTTAATCCAAAAGAGTTCATTTGCATTAGAATTTAAATTATAAACAAACCTACCTCTTTTTCTCTTTTCATCAAAAAATATTTTTAATAAATTTTCTACCTTGTCAGTTTCTTCTTCGTATATTTCTGCAAGGGGATTGTCTAATCTTTTCGAATATACAATTTTTTTAACTCTTCATAAGTTTTTTGTGCTCTTTTTGGGGAAGAAGTATTTTGTAATTAGTAAAATCGCTTTAGAAATATTTTTTCTTATGGGTTCTACAATTTTATTTTAGAAGGTAGGATAAGTTTATACTAACTCTTCTCCAATCAAATAGGGCAACATTAAATAAATCTTTTCTTGTTTTTTTTGCTGAAACAGATTAATTAAAAGAGCTTTCTTTGTTTTTTTATAAACGCCTAAAAAATTATTTAAACCAGAAAAATCATTAGATTTCAAATATTCTTTGAATTTTATTTCGACAGGCAAAATCTCCCCATTTTTCTCTAAAACAAAATCTACTTCTTCTAAGTTTTTATCATTCCAAAACTTTATGCTTTTCTGCCCATATTTAATCATCTCTGAAAGAATAAAACCTTCAAATAAATAACCCGCGTCGTTTCTTAAATTTAAACCATTAAAATTATTAATAAAATAGTTTCTGACCCCATTATCAATAAAATAAATTTTAGGGATCTTAACAAGCTCTTTATTTTTGTTTGTAAAAAAAGGTCTTACTTCTTTTATTAGATAGGTCTCTGATAAAATCTCTATATATTTTTTAGTATCCTGAAAGCTTAATCCACTAACTTTGGACAACTCTTCATGCTTTATCTTTTGCCCATTATTTACTGCCAGAAACTCAATCAATCTTTTGACATTTAGAATTTTTTCAACATTTAAATATTCTAACAAATCTTTCTTAACATATAAATCAAATATACTGGTCAACACCTTAATCTTCTCTTCTTTTGATTTTTTTAAAACAACTTCGGGATATCCTCCAAAAACAATAAATTCCTCTAAAAATTTTCTATATTCTACCAAAGAAGAAGATAGATTATCTCCGTTTAGTTTTTTTACATTTCTCAAATTTTCTGCAAGTTTTTGTTCTTCTTTGAATATTAAGAATTCTTCAAAATCTAAAGGGAAAATCTCTGTAACTTCTTTTCTCCCAGCAAGAGATTCTTGTGCTTGATTTTTTATTGTCAGCGAAGAAGATCCGGAAGCGTAAATTTTAACATTTGGAAGATTATCGTAAACATTTTTCATAATTTTTGTAAGTGAGGGGTATTTTTGAAATTCATCTAAGAATAAATAAAATAAGTCTTTTTGATTCTCTTCATACCCATTTAATTTAATTGTATTTATCAAGTTTTCAAAACTACTTACTTTTTCATAGTTTGAAAGAACATCTACATCTAAAAACAAACATTTTTTTTTCTTAGAAATTTCATTAAATAATTCTTTCAGGAGAGTTGTTTTGCCAACTTGCCTTGCTCCAATTAAAAGAGATACTTTCCTTTCTTTCACTTGTGCCTTCAATTTTTCAAAGATTTTTCTTCTTATTGCCATATTCTATTATTATCTTTATTATATTTTTAGATTACTCTAAAGTTTAAGCATATCTAATTATAGAGTAAGGCGTATTTAAATGTTTTGATTATGTTGAGTAATAGAAGGAGGTGAAGATTGTAATTTAGTATTTATCGTCTTCCCCAAAAAATCCGGTTAAGGTTCCGTTAATTTTTGATTTGGTCATTTTTGCGTAATTTAAAATTTCTTTTGTTGACGCTTCTTTGCTCGACATAGAATAAAAAGTTCTTTCTCCTAAAAGCGCATAGCTCCATTTGCAGTCCATTCTTTCTTCTTCAGGTAGTTCATTTACTTTGTTACACCAATCTACAGTAGATTTTCTTTTTTGTTGAACATTATAATTATTTAAATCTCTTTCGGCTTTTGTTTCTACTAAAAATATTTCGTCCCCAATTTTAACAATAAAGTCGGGAAAATAATGAGCCAATAGACCGTCTTCTCTTACGTAAATAATATTTGCAAAAGAATAGTCGTATTCTCTAATTTTAATAAATTTTTCTACTTGAGAATCACCATCTACAAATTCAATAAATGCTTTTTCAAACCCCCCTCTATTCGATGGAAAGGCCGCTCTTGAATAAATCGTTTTAGCAACTTCCAAGGAACAGGTCTCACGAACTCTCATTTCTTTTACTTCGGAGAAATATTTTTTTATAATCTTTGCTTCCTTAACATCTAAGCTATTTTGTAATTCGTAAATCGCTTTAGAAATATTTTTTCTTATGTGTTCTACAATCTTTGCTCCTGTTGAAAGAAGGATTCTCCAATTATTTCCTTCAAAGGGATCAAATTCTTGATTAAAAAGTTTATGACGAATATACTCGTCGGTTAATTTTGCTATTTGAGCAAGATTTACTTGCATATTGTAAAACTTATGTTGACTATCTTTTCTTTTTCCAGTTTGCACTTGAAATATAGAAACTGAATTCACCATTTTTTGTAAAAACTGATTGTAACTTTTAGCTGAAAAAATTTCTGCTGTAACTTCGTACTCTCCAAATTTTGTTTCTTTGGTTATTTCCTTACTTACAAATTTATCTCCGCTTGCCCCTTCAAAATATTTTTTGAGTTCAGATAAATGAATTGGATAAATATCTAAATTTTCTATTGTTAAATCTAATGACTTTAACTCTTCCTCTTTATCTTGAATAATTATTGGCCAAAACAAATCGTATTCTTCATAATCTTCCTTTAATCCAATGTTAAGTAAATCTCCCATTACTCTTTCTTTATCTATCTTCTCATCGATTCTTGCAATATCTTCCGAAGAGAGTTCTGTTTCGTAAAACTTTTCGTATTCGGGATGTTCAACAATATGTAACAAATCTAAATAATTGTCTGGCTCGATTCTTTTTTTTAATAAATTAATTCTATTTTTTTCTTTTATTTCTATATAGTCTGGTTCTCTCCACATTAATCTTAATCCTCTTCCAATGACTTGCTCTAAAAGAATGAAAGAGGTGCTTGAACGAAGAGGGACAATTACACAAATATTATTTACATCAAATCCTTCACGAAGCATAAGAACAGAGACGATAACTCTTGGATTTCTGTATTTGTCTACATTGAAAAGTTTTTGTTTTATATCAGACCACTCTTTTTCTCCCACCTCTCCTTTCTTGTTTGAATGGATTTCCATTACCTCTTCCTCTCCAAGACCTTCTGCTCTTAAAAATTCTACAACTTTTGGAACAACTTTTGTGTCCTCGCAAATAACTAAAAGTTTTGGATTTTTGTTTCCTTTTTCGTTGAATTTTTCAAATGCTTCTTCTAAAATTTTTAGTTTGGACAAACCCGCTCTAAGCATTACCCTTTGTCCACCGGATAAATCTTTTACTGCCTTTCCCTCTCTTTCTGCTTTAAAATCTAACTCTTCTGCTCCTTCGCCTTTTCTTTTATCTATTGCTACAATTTTTACTAATCCTGAATGGATTGCCTCTTTTAGTTCGAAATTTACAATTATGTGCGGGAAGAAAAGTCGTGAACGATTTTGTCCGCTTCCTTTTACTATGTAAGGGGTTGCAGAGAAATCAATTTGTATAAAGTGATCTTTTTTCTTTCTTGAAATTTTTGTTATGGCTTCTTGCCATTGTTTATCTTCTTTGTCTATTTTTCCGTCTTCTCCGCCTAAGTGGTGGGCTTCGTCGTTAATCATTACTAAATCGGGTAAATTTGCTAAGAATTCTATTTGTTTTCCTCTGAAATGCTCTCTGTCTAAAACATCAAGAGTGTGCCCAGCAGTTGTTCCAGGGGTCTTTGGAAGAAGTTTTTTAACAATTAATTCCGGAGATTCAAGAGGTTCATAAATTTCTGGCGGAACAATTTCTTCTGAGAGAACATGCCAATTTGTAATTGCAACCATTCCGTTTGTTCTATCTCCGATGTTTTCTTTTTTTATGGTATTTGATTGAATAAACCCGATTAATTCTTGTCTGTAATTTTGTGGTAAAAATAATTCTTCAAATTTTTTTATATCGGAAGTTTCAAAATCTCTTGTTTTGTCCTCTCTTTCTTTTCCTAAATAAGCGTCGAGTAATCTTTCATATACAATTAAACCGGGGGCAACTAAAAGAAAGTTTTTAGAAAATCTTCCTGAAACTTCTTCTTCATGTTTTGCATTTAGATATTGCCAAATTAAAAGTGCGTGCATTACCCAAGTTTTACCGGTTCCTGTAGCCATTTTGACACAATATTTGGGATGCTCGTGCTTTTCTTTTCTTAAACTAAAAAAATCCATTTGAGTTAAAAGCTCTGGAGAAATTGAAGAATACATATCTTTGACATCTTTTATTTTCAAAACTTCATGAAGATAAATTGTATTAAGAATTGCTTGCCATTGACCTTTATGAAAATTTATATTTCTTACTTCTGCAAAGTTTCCATTTGGATTCCAATAAATTAAAAGTTCTCTTGTTATCGGAGAAACTTTTTCGAGTAAACTTCCGTCCTCAAACTCTGCATTGGCTTGTTCGCTAACTAATTTTGCAAAATCTAAGGGCAATTCTCCGGTTGCTATTTTTTTAGTTGTGCGTGACATTTAAGAATATTTTTCTAAAACCTCCAACAATTCTCTAGTTAATTTGCCTCTTTTTGCCGAACTTTCCTCTATTTCGTTATTTTTGTATCCTTTTTTATTTGTATAATATAAACAAGAATTATTTAGCAAATCATTCATTTTATTGTTAAGTTCATTGAATTCTTTTTCTGTTAAGAAAGATTTTAATTTAAAAAAGCTAAGGCCTTTAAGTAGTAGCAATAACTTAGAATTATTCAATTGATAATAATTGGACTTTAACTTAGACCAATTAGTTTTTACTTCTAAATAAATTTTATCATAATTTTCTTTTTCTTGAATAGAAATATTTTCAATAAAACGAGGTAGAGCATCAAATTTTTTTTGATTTATATAAATAGAATCATAAAGATAAGAAATATTTTTCTTGATGTTTTTGTATGGGTAAATCCAAAATAAAAGAATTATTTTTTGAATAACAAATATACCTACTGCGGAGAGGATTGCCCAAAAAAGAAGATTATTTGAAGAACTTTTATTTAAATTTACAAAAAAAACTATTGTCTCATTCATTGCTCTTTCTCTCCAGAAGTATTTAGCTCAATCGCGGATTTGTTATCATATCCTGTAAATTCTTTTCCGGACTTTACAGTCAAGTTTGGTTGATATTCATTATTAGATTCTATTTTTGTAATCCTCTCGTCTAATTCTTTGTTTTGTTGCTCTAAAATTTTAATTTTTTTAAGTAAATTTAATTGTTCATCTTTCAAAGATTGAATTTCTTTTTCAAAAACCATTTACTTCGCCTCCTCCACTGCAACACTTTCAAAACCAAAAACATCGACCGCTTTTACGCAAACTTTTCTTTTGCCTTTTATTTTTGGAACAACTAACTTTACTTTCTTGATTACTCTAAATTTATCTCCATCGTTATCGGTGTTCTGCCTGTAATCCTGCCATTTACTTCTGAAAACTTCTCCGTCGTAATCTGGGTCAATGCTCCAATATTCAATTAAAGCCAAAGGATCTTGTTCAATTACTTTTTCTAACTTCTCTTTATTTTCTTGGTCTAAAGGTAAAACATCTGGAGAAAGTAAAATATAATCGTCTAGTTCAACATCAATTTCTTCTTCCTCTCCAACTTGTTTTGTTTTAATTGGTTTTATTTTTAGATATTGCAAGGAAGAAAATTTTATTTTTCCGGACTTTATCAATTGGTCGTAACTTGCTTTGGTTCTTAGTTTGTCTAGTAAGTCATGAGGAATAACTAAAACTTCTAATGCGTCATCTTTAATGCTTTCAATTGCTTTTCCGATGTCTGCGACAAAATTCCAACCTAAGACAACCACTTTATCAAATCCGAGTTGCCCTCTCCACTCTTGTGCCCTCTTTAAAGAATTGTAGCCGGTTAATTTTGTTGGTGATTCAACATACACAAGAGTTTTTCCATTTTTTATATAACCAAGATTTGTTGGAACTCCTTGATCTGGAGAAAATCCTAATGCTCCATAAAGATTTACAATAACTTGAGATAAATCTCCAATTGTTTTGAATTCTGATTTTTCAAATTGTTCTTTTTGATAGTCGCCGATTGATTGATATAAGAAAGGTTTTGCATCTTGGTCAATAAGTCGCTTTCCCATAATCATGCACGCAGGTTTTCCCAAATCAGACATAATCCATTTTCTTCCAAGTTTTTCAGCAACTGCTCCTGTTG